>JADGBP010000399.1 GCA_015231395.1 Desulfamplus sp.
TTGAAGGATTTTTTTATTACAACTGCGATCAAAGAATCTGCTGAGAGCTCAAGCCCAAGAATTTTTTCACTCATTATTCAAGCCCCGAATTTTGCCAAATCATTCTTTATCACTATCACGATCACCATTACTACTGCCCTTTCATATAACTGGCTCTGATTTTTTCAACAAATCCTTCCTTTACCAATTGACGCATTGTCACATCAAACTGTAATGCCAATTTATCTTTTTTCGCACCCAGACCTTTTATTGAAAAGCCTATATATGTGGGATAATCTCCTAAAATATAAACCGTTTCCAACATAGTTTTATCCTTATTTGCAAGATATTTTACTGAAATCTCTTCTCCTGCAATAAGGTCGTAACGCCCATTCACAAGTTTATTGACCATCATTTTATCATCAACCCCTTCATCTTTTATTATAAATTCAGATGAATCGAACTCTTTTCCATAGGTATAACCTCTAACCACACCGACTGTCTGGTTTTTCAAATCTTCAAGACTCTTTGCCTTTATATTTTTCCCTTTGATACTGAAAATAGCGGTAAGTTCATTTTCAAGCTGTTCTGTCGGATAGTGGAGAAACTTTTCCCGTTCCGCGGTTTTTTTCAAAGTAAATATGGCATGATAAAATCCTTCTTCCACACCATCCAATGCACGTTTCCATGGAATCGCCAGAATCTTGGCATCAATCTTATTTCGTTTGATAAATTCTTGGATAATCTCTACATCAATTCCTGAAACATCTTCGTCCTGTCCAATTGTATAAGGTGGCCAGTCCGTTGTAACAAAAATCAGAGTCTCTGCTCGGATATAGTCGGTAGTCAGACCGGTCAATAAAACCGTTATGCCAATTATCAGTTTTAGCATAAAATCACCTTCCCTAATTTAAAGTTAATAATAATTGCAGGAGTCAGTTCGTCCATTCTATAGTTTTCCAGATAATTAAATTGGCAATCGTAGAGGCAATCCCTTGCGGTTGCCCTTCTTAAAAATTGAGATACCAAAATATTTTTCTGGAAGTCTATATCTTAACAGACATCAGTTAGCTGTCAGTTGAAGAATTGTACAGCCCCATCTGCCGCTTTTAGGTCTTTTTTCTCTTTTTATGAATCCTGTTAAGGAGACAGAAGTATCGTCAAGTTGTGCCGTAGCATCAACTCTGAACATATCACTTGAATATCTTGCTATCCGTTCAAACTCCAGATTATCTTTTGGAGACAAAGCTATAACCCGTTTATACCAACCCCTGTCAAGAGCGTTTACAAATGCCCTGCCTGTCTGCTCTTTCTCCATTCTGAAACTCACAAGCTCTGATGCCTGATCTTCCATACCCGGAGGCAACATTGCCGCCAAAACCGGAACATCAGCAGTATTAATGTTAATAGTGCCTGGATATGTGAATTTTGCCCCCTCTTTTTTACTGGAATCTATTCCGTAAACAGTAAAAATTCTGGATGGGTCCAAGGATGTGCTAACCCCCAAAGGCTTAGATGTGCTCAATCCCAAAGGATTATTTAAAGAGGATTCAGATTTAATAGATGGTGACGAAATAGCGGGAAACTGGTCAGTCAGATTTTTTGATAATTCAGTCATATTTTCAGGCAGAGACGCAAGGTTCCGAGGGATTCCCTTAATCATGAAAAGTTCTTCAACTTTATTAACAGGCCCGTTACTGCACACAACCGGCGGATCAAGGGCTTCATAATAATAGGATTCTGCACCGGACAGACCGCTGATGGCATCATTATCACCAGAATCAAGCCAGTCTTTCAAAGAGTTTATAATCTCAGCCGGATCACGCAGATCAACAGATTTGTCACTTGAGATGACCATATTCAAAAAACGTTCCCATAAGGCACTCTGGTCATTATTGATATCTGAACCTGGAAACTGTGCCAAAAGAGCATTTATCTGAATTTTTCCAAGTTCGTCAGTAATAACAATATCAAGACTACCCTGTTGAAACCCAAGGAGTTGAACAGCCGCTGCAAGTATTTCAGAATCTGCCCAGATATCTTGCACGGAATCAATATCATTTTGTTCAGCATCACGTGTCAGAATAAACATTGCAAGATCAATTCCGGATTTTGCCATCTCCTCTGCCTGAAAACGATCTGCTGTTCTTTTATCCATCTCGGCGGAATCTGCGGATCGGCGGGCAAGCTCAAGTGCCGCCGCCATAAGTATGGAGATAAGGGCAAGAGTAACCAACAGTGCTATCCCTTTTTGATTCAAACGCATTTTCACGATAGAATTAATTTAATTTGATTTGCATTATTTGACAGGATTGCATTATTTCAATTTGATTTGCATTATTTGACAGGATTGCATTATTTCACAGTAGGTCTGAACAGAGGCATGGGCAGAGATGTTGAAAATTTGTGAACAGAATCTCCTGCCATGAACTCCATATTTATATTAACTGAAACAGGTGTGCCATATCCAAACTCATCAGATTCGGAATCCCAGTATGAGTGTTCATTCCCTTCTATATCCATATAGATCACCTTAAACATAGTGACGTTTTTACACACAATAGGGTCGCATTCACTGCCCTCTGTTTCATCAAAGTTGTTCAGGCTGTCTGACCTGTAAAGATTAAACCTGCTTTCAGAATCAAGTCGGACATAATAGAGAATTCGTGCGACTCCTGCTGCTCCGTCTTTTCCTCCACCGTCATTTTTCCTTACTCCTACACCGCCTACTCCTACACCGCC
>JADGBP010000039.1 GCA_015231395.1 Desulfamplus sp.
CCGCCGCTGCCAGTTTCAACTGACAGCCCAGTAGCTTTCAATCTTTCAAACAGTGCCCATCTGGTTGTATTAACTGCCGCAGCATCTTTTAATGGAACTTTGGCCTGAGCCAGAATCTGTTTCAAGAACATCGGCAAAATCTCAGAAAGTAGTAAAAGGATTTCAAACAGGCGATATGGTTAAAGCTGTAGTAACAAAAGGTAAGAAGACAGGCGTATATAGTGGACGTATTGCTGTGCGAATTTCAGGTTACTTCAACATCACCACGCGAAATGGTGTGGTGCAGGGAATTGGCTACAAAAGTTGTCTGAAACTGCATGGCTCTGATGGCTATAACTACATAACAAGCTACAAGGAGGATGTGCATTCCTCCGCTACCCTGAAGGGATAGCTGTTTCCTGCACCATTCTTATGAACTGGTTCACCGAATATAGTTTTCCAGATAATTAAATTGGCAAGAGCACTGTAGGGGCAATCCTTTGTGGTTGCCCTTCAAAATTGAGAATGCCAAAATATTTTTCTGGAAGTCTATAGTTACTATAATCGTCTCCTCCTGCATCAAATCCCTTAAGCCTGTCTTCTGCCTCATTCAGTGCTGTAATAAAAAGAATCGGAATTCTTGATCCTTTTAGACTGGCACGTAAAGTCCTGCATACTTCAAATCCATCCATACCTGGCATCATAACATCAAGAAGAATCAGATCCGGCATTTTCCTGTCAACATATTTTTGAAGGGGAAGAATGGTCTTGCAGTTTTTCTTACAGATGCAAAATGGCTTGACACTTTTCCCATAGAATGTTTAGAGTTTACTACTACTGAAACGAGGAGATTTAATGGAATATAAACTTCTTATTATTGATGATGATCCTGATGTGCTTGCGTCTTTGTCCGACCTTCTTGAGGACGAAGGATTTAATGTTAGAACTGCTACTTGTGGAGAAGAAGCCCTTGAAATGTTTTCAGATTTCAACCCATCTGTAGTTATCTCAGATATGCAGATGTCTGGCATGACCGGTCTTGAATTTTTGCAGGAAATCAGAAAAATCAATGCTTATGTCCAAATTATTATTTTGACAGGATATGCCTCAGTTAAAAATGTCTCTGATGCCATGGCTCATAATGGTGCATTTGCATATTTTCAGAAGCCGATAATGGAATTTGACATTTTTTTTGCAACAATTCGTCAAGCTTTTGAAAAAGAGCGGCTCATCATAGAAAATAATCTGTGGGAGGATCGGCTAAAAACTGTAAATACCAGATTTGAAACCATTTTTGAAAATATGGATGCAGTGATCTATGTGGCAGATATGAATACATATGATATTATTTATGCAAACTCAAAATTTAAGACCATGTTTGGTGATTATAATGATGGTGACCGAAGATGCTGGGAGATGCTGCAAAAAGATGGAACTGGTCCATGCCCTTTTTGTACAAATTCAAAGCTTATTGATCAACACGGCAAACCCTTGAGTCCATATACTTGGGAATTTTTTCACCCGACGGTCAGGCGGTGGTTCAGTATAAAAGACCAAGGAATTTACTGGCATGACGGTCGTGTGGTAAAACTTCAAACAGCAATGGACATAACCCAATACTACAAGCTTTCCCGAGAGCTTGAAAACTCCAAAAGATTTAAAGCCATAGGAGTCCTTGCAGGGGGCATTGCCCATGACATCAATAATGCTCTCGCTGCCATTTTGGGCAATATAAACATGATACAACTTATAGTGGATGATTCAGATACAAATGAGTATTGTAAAGAAGCGGAGAACGGAGTTATGCTGGCAAAGACTCTGGCAGGAAAGCTTCTGGAATTTGTCAGGGGAGATGCTCCTGTAAAAAAACACATTAATATGAAAGAACTCCTGAATGAATTTATTCTTGAAAATCAGTTTACATCAAAGGTTGTATTTAGCATTGCAGATGAATCGACTCATTATAATATTGATGCTGATGCCGAGCAGATTAAAACCGTTCTATACAATATTTGTATGAATGCCAGCGAATCCATGAATCTTAAAGGCACTATCGGGGTTGACTTAAAACGTTCTTATAACACCATGAAAAATTGTGATTATGTTGTAATAAGCATTCATGATGATGGTACAGGAATCTCTCTTTCAAACCTTGAAAAGGTATTTGATCCTTATTTTACAACCAAATTTCAAGGTGAACAAAAAGGAACAGGCATGGGTCTTTCAACTGCCTACTCCATAATTAAAAGGCACGGGGGTTATATTGATATTGATTCAGTAGAGGGCAAAGGCACCCAGGTTGATGTCTGTCTGCCCACAATTTCTGTTTAGACAATGCTCTGATTTTTAATTTTGGCTTATATCATAATTTGGATTTTTAATTTTGATTTGTATTAGAATAAAGACAGTACTCAGAATTTAAAACTTGCAATAATTTCAGCAAAAAGTCTTGTATTCTTTCTTTTCCCTCTTATCCCAAATCTGTTTTACCTCACCGATATTTTTTTCAACCTTCAAAAAACACTTAACAATTTCTGGATCAAAATGACTTCCAGAGCTTGCTTTGATTTCCTCAAGTGCACGCTCTAAAGGCCAAGCCTCTTTATACGGACGCTTCATGGTCAATGCATCAAAAACATCTGCCACAGCCACGATTCTTGCAGACTCCGGAATCTCCTCTCTTTTGAGTCCTCTTGGATAACCTTTGCCATTCCATTTTTCATGGTGAAACAGGGCAACATCCGAAGCCATGCTAAATAAAGGTGTAGTGGATTTTGACAAAATACTGTGTCCTATTTGAGGATGAGTTTTCATAATTTTCCAATCCTCATCAGTCAATGGTCCCGTTTTTTTAAGAATGGCATCTGGTATGCCAAGTTTTCCAATATCATGCATGGGTGCTGCAAGTTCAAGCATGGCACTCATTTCAACACTCCACTCCATGCAACTTGCTATAGCAGAGCTATACGCTGCCATTCGCCAAATATGTGTGCCAGTATCAGTATCATTGTAGTCGCCTGCCTCTCCTAACATAAATATGGCAGAACGCTGACTTTCCTCAAGTTCTGATGTTCGCTGCATAACCGTCTTTTCACAGGCGACCTTCTGATCATGAAGGGCAAGATGGTTGGCTACCCTTGCCCGCACAATCACTTTAGAAACAGGTTTTGTAATATAATCCACTCCACCAACTTCAAATCCTCGGCTCTCATCTTCCACATCAGACATGGCTGTAATAAATATTATAGGTATATCCGAAGTCTTTGGATCTGCCTTCAACATTTTACATGCTTTATATCCATCCATCTGAGGCATCATTATATCCATCAGGATAATATCAGGCATCACTTTATTTGCAACATCAATGGCATTTACTCCGTTAATGGCAAAAGAGAGCAGATAATCTTCTGCAAGTATATGACGCATTAGCTGGAGATTATTGGGTTCATCATCTACAACCAGTACTCTCCATTTATGATCTTCCATAATATGTACTCCTGTACGCAGTAAAATTGCCTATGTTCAATACCATCAAACTTTAAAATCTTCTTTCTTGATATCAAGCTGTTTCATTTTATTATAAAGCCCTCGTGGATGAATACCAGCCATTTTCGCGGCGTTTCCTACCCTGCCATTCATCTTTTTAAGTGCGATTTCAATATAAAGACGCTCAACATGGTTGATAACTTCCGAGGTCACTTCGGGCAGGGTTTTATTATCCCATGACGCGGTGTTAAATATCTGATTTTCAATGGAAATAGAATTAAGTTTCACTCCTGTAGGATTGAAAATACTTTCTGGAAGGTCTTCTGGTTTGATGGTTTCCGTCCTGCAAAGAAGCATGGCTCTCTCAATTACATTCATAAGCTCTCTTACATTGCCTGGCCAGTCGTAGCGGCTCATAAGTTTAATTGCCTCTTCTGATATTCCGATAACCTCCCGACCGATCTTCTTGCGAAAATATGAGATAAAATTACGGATCAGAGCAGGGATATCTTCTCTTCTTCGGCATAAAGAAGGAATTGTCAATGATACCACGCTGATTCTGTAAAACAGATCCCTGCGAAAACGACCAAGCTCAATTTCATGTTCAAGATCCTTGTTGGTTGCCGCAATGACCCGGACATCCACCCAAATAGGTTCTTCTCCGCCAATTGGCACAATTTCATAATCTTGAAGCACTCTGAGCAGTTTTGTCTGCAGATGCAGGGGCATATCTCCTATCTCATCAAGAAAAATTGTGCCATTATGGGCAAGTTCAAATGCCCCCCTGCGGGCTCGGATGGCACCGGTAAACGCCCCTTGTTCATGACCGAAAAGCTCGGTTTCAAGAAGCTGTTCCGGAAGGGCTGCGGTATTGACTGCAATAAAAGGACCGTTGGAACGTGGGCCTTCGGCATGAATTGCTTTTGCTAAATGTTCCTTTCCCACACCGGTTTCACCTAAAATCAGCAAGGTAGCATTGCTGTTTACAACCTGATGCACCTCTTCCATAAAAATCTGCATCTGCTGACTGTCAGATACAAAATCGCTGATCTTGGGTTTTAAACGACCTTTGCGGTCATACCTGTCCATTATGTTAAATTGACGGCGGGACTCTACAATAGTCTCCATAGCCTCAATGAGACTGGTTATGGAAATACCGGAATAGAGCACAGCATCAGCACCTGCGGCAAGCAACTGGGCATGGTCTTCGGAAGAGTCATTTGCATGCAGGACAATGGTCACGGGTTTCTCAGGAAGGTTGTTTAGCACTGAAAGACCGGACTCTACAGGCTTTGGAATCATTGATTCACTGATGAGAAAAATGTCTGCACAACTGCGGACGAGAGATTGCCATACTCCATTGTTTCGTCCAAATTTTTTAATCTGGACATCGGAAATCTCATCTAATTTATCTATAATCTTAGATTCAAGTTTTTTGTCTTTTATCGCCAGAGCAAGTCTTAACAGCATAATCACTCCAAAATATATAATATGAAATATATCCAAAATCAGTATTTTCATGTCACTTTATATCAAGCCAGTATATTTGTGAATGAAAAATTTGACACTGAAAACACATTTGCTTTTCATGGTCGGGGTAGGAGAAACTCAACCATGGGCGTTTGCCTTGTCCCGATTGCTTTGCCATAAAATTTGGTTGACAATTAACTGAAAAAAAATTATTACTGCCACACTATTTTTTGATGTTGTTTTTATGTCGGGATGTGGCTCAGTCTGGTAGAGCACAGCGTTCGGGACGCTGGGGTCGGAAGTTCGAATCTTCTCATCCCGACCATTGAAAATAAAGGTTCTCAATTTAATTACAAATTAAGCATAGTGAATCATGAAGCATAGTGAATCATGAAGCATAGTGAACCATAAGAAATATAAGAAACTATAAGGTGCTCATTTTTTGAGCTTAAAAAGGGAACCCTGTGAAAATCAGGGACGGGCCCGCCGCTGTAATCGGGGACTAATACCGAATTTGATGTCACTGTCCAATCATTAGGATGGGAAGACTCGGTAATCAGGATGATCCGTGAGTCAGAAGACCTGCCTTGAGTTACGTTGGAATTTTTCCGTGGACAAGAAAAATCCATTTTAAGATCTTGAGTTAAAAAGGGAAACCCCGGATCGATACACTCGGTCCGGGGTTTATTATTTTCCCAGACCGGCAACTCAATTACATGCAGGAGAAATAAATTAAAAGTATGATTAAAAACATGATAAAAAAATTATTTGTATTGTTCGTGACATGGGGGGTTATTCTGTTTCAGACCCCTGTTTTGGCAGAGACAAACGGCTTGTCAGATACAAGGAAAACAAAGGACAAGGCAGTTGCGACCATGGATGAAGTGGTGGTTTCAGTTACCCAAACAGAAACTTCAGTTGAAAAAATTGGTGGTAATTCTGTCTCCGTAATAACTGCCCGAGAAATTGAAGAGAAAAACTGCCAGACTGTTGAAGAAATTTTGAAAACCGTTCCAGGGATTACTATTGTCTCAAACGGTGGCATGGGGACAAAATCTTCAGTGTTCATGCGGGGTGCAGATTCAAAAAATACCCTTGTTCTCATAGACGGGATCATGGTCAACGACCCATCCGGGGCAAACAGAGATGCCAACTTGGCAGGCATAAATTTAGATAATGTGGAGCGGATTGAAGTGGTTAGAGGCTCCATGAGTGTAATGTATGGAAGCAATGCCACCGCGGGAGTTATCAATATCATTACCAAAAAAGGAAAGAAAGAGCCTGAATTTACAACAACGGCTGAGGCAGGCTCATATGGCACATGGAAAGCCAGTGGCAATGCTTTGGGAGCTACTGACAAAATCAATTATTCAGTTTCCGCGTCAGCACTTTCCAGAGACGGGTTTTCAGTGGCAAACAAGGATAATGACAAGATTCCTCAGTCAGGTAATACAGATGAGGATGACGGATACAAGAATCTGACCCTTGCCGGAAAATTCGGGGTTGATATTAATGAGAATTTCAAAATTACATCTTCGCTGCGATATATGGATGCCGAAGTGGAGTTAGATGATTACGAAGGCGGATATACCGGAGACAATATCTCTTCTTCATGGGTTGAGGATCCCGTGTCCAAAAAATGGGTTAATACCATGGTTCCAAATCCAGACGGACCCACAGACAAAAAATCCGAATCAGAGCGAATCTGGGGTCAGGTTGGAATTAACAATACCTTTGCCGGCGGATTAATAGAATCAATTATAGCATACAAATTTTCAAAGAATGACCAGCAGAGTTATGATAACAACAATAAAAACTGGTATGATTACAAAGGAGATATTGACGATGTATCATGGCAGGGCAATATTAATTTTGAGACCAATACCCTCTCTTTAGGAGTCGGTCATTTTGTCGAGGCAATGGAGAGTAAAAGCAGCTCAGTGTCACCAATTGATACTCGCACCATAAGTTATTGGGTTCAGGATCAGTTTTTCTTGGGAGAAAGTTTCACCCTTATTGCAGGTGTCCGGCTTGATGACCATGAATCATTTGGGGAAAAGGCAACCTTCAGGATCGCACCCTCGTATGAAATTGAAAAAACTGCCACCCTTTTAAAGGCAAGTTTTGGAACAGGTTTCAGATCCCCGTCACTTTATGAGCTCTATTCTGAATACGGCAATCCAATGCTTGACCCTGAAGAAAGTATGGGGTGGGATATCGGGCTTGAACAGGGCGTGATGAACGACACCATGCGATTTGGCATTACCTATTTTGAGATGGATTTCAATGACCGTATTGGGTACGATTCGTTAATATCCAAGTATAACCAGCTTGATGGAACCACTGAAACCAGCGGAGTGGAGGTATTCACCAAATGGACACCTGTGGAAGATTTTTCCTGTGGCATCAGCTATACATACACAGATGCTATAGATCCTAAAGGTAAACATCTTGTGCGCCGTCCTTACAATAAGGCCAGTTTTAATTCCAGTTACCGGTTTATGGAAAATGCAGTTGCAAACATAGATATTCTCTGGGTGGATGACAGAGATGAATCTGCATATGCAATGGACAAGGATGGCAATCGTGTTATGAAACTTGATGCATATACGATTGTCAATCTTTCAGCTTCATATGATATCAATAAAAACATCCAGATATTCACGCGGGTGGATAACCTGTTTGATACCTATTATGAAGAGGCTTTTAGCTATGCTACAGCCGGGTTGTCAGGATATATGGGCTTAAAATTGAGGTGGTAGTAACCGTTCATGAACAGATGAGAATCCATCCGCCCCCGGTCATGAAAAGCAAATGTGTGTTCACGGTAAAATATAAACTCGATATTTTAAGATAGGCGATTCTATGAAATCTAAACTCAATATTTTAATATGGGTAGTATTTACGGTTCTGATGCAAGGTGTTATCTGTGCCAGTTCATTTTCCTATCCTTTTGTTTTTAAAGACAGTTCAAATAAAAAAATAACTTTAAACCAAAAACCCGTACAGGTTGTCAGTCTGGTGCCCTCTATTACCGAGATTATCTTTAAACTGGGTGCCCAGGACAGTTTAAAGGGAATAACTTATCATACGACCAATCCTTGGGATGCCTCACAAAAAAGTGTTGTGGGTGGATTTTTCCAGCCGTCAATAGAAGCGATAGATGCATTATCTCCTGATGTAATATTTTGTTCTTCCATCCATTCACAGGTCATAAGCCATTTCAGGAACAGTGAAAGCATTCTTGTGGATTTGAAAACAGGGTCTGTTCAAGATGGCCTTGAGACCATAATCCTTCTTGGAAAAATATTTGAAAAAGAGAAACAAGCCCTGAAAATTGTTGCAGATATCAGAAAAGATATTGATCTCATCGCAAGAAAAATGGCCAGTGCAAATGTGGATAAAAAACGGGTAATTCGGCTTATGGGCAGACAGAGCATCATGACACCCGGCAGAGACTCTTTTCAGAGTGAATTGATAGCTCTTTCTGGAGGTGTGCCTCCTGATTTCGGCACAGGAGATGTGGTGCCGGTTTCAAAGGAGGATTGGTTTAAATTTAATCCTCAGGTTATTTATGGCTGTGGCAAGGACAGTGAAGCAGCGGACAAGTTCTTTTCCCTTCCTGTATGGAAGGATGTAGATGCTGTGAAAAACAGCCAGATTTTTTATTTTCCCTGTGATCTGACTTGCAGGGCAGCCACTCACACCGGAGATTTTGTCAAATGGCTTTCTTCGTGCATCTATGCAAAAGAGTTTGGCAAGCATGAAAGTGATCTGACCCTGAATAGAGTGGTAAGTACCAGTCCTATTGATGCGGGCATGGACTATGTGCAAACTGCTGCAATTAAAGAGAGCTTGATTCATGATTTTGTCAATCGTTCTCTTGTTATTAATCTGAACCGCCCCATGAAAGTTGTTTCAACCCTGGAAGGATTCAAAGAGGGTATTACAACAGTTGGCAATCACTATATACCCCCTCAAAGCTGGCAGTTGAACCATGATCAAGGTTTAGATTCCATGAAAAAAGAGATTCTTAATG
Source organism: Desulfamplus sp. (assembly GCA_015231395.1). GTDB lineage: Bacteria > Desulfobacterota > Desulfobacteria > Desulfobacterales > Desulfobacteraceae > Desulfamplus. The sequence goes on from JADGBP010000039.1 coordinate 8,975, forward strand.
TTCTTGGGCTTAGGAACGAGCGTTCCGCTTTTCTTTTCACTGGTGCGGACATGAACAATTTGAGCGTCCAGACGGAAAAATTCAAAGACCTTGAAGTCAAGGTCTTTGCAACTGCGGGGGTGGACTCCAATGCCATGCGGGTCTCAAAAGATATAGGTGGATATTACGAACCCGGCACTATCAATATTATTGTCATGGTCAACTACAGGCTAACTCAAAGAGCAATGACCAGAGCTATTATTGCAGCTACCGAAGGCAAGACAGCCGCACTTCTTGATCTTGATATCAGAAGCAGTTATGGAGATGGGCGATACCGTGCTACAGGAACAGGCACCGACAATGTAATAGTGGTCGAGGGAGACGGCAAAGCCAGGCTCGATAATGCTCACAGCAAAGTAAGTATGGATAATACTCACAACAAAGCCAGTCTGGACAATACTCACAGTAAAACCAATCTGGATAATTATCACAACAAAGTAAGTCTGGATAATGCCGGAGGTCACACAAAGCTCGGGGAATTAATCGGTCGCTGTGTTTACAAAGCAGTTACTGAAGCAATTAAAAAGCAAAACGGCATCACGATTGACAACAACATTTTCTGGCGGCTTGAGAAAAGAGGAATTACCATCTACAGCATGGTGGGTGATAAGCAGGAGTGTGACTGCAAAAGACCTGTCAGTGATATTGTGGCAGATGTTGAGGCTCTTTTGCTGGATGTCAGATTTAAAGGATTCATGGAGATGGCTCTGAGTTTGAGTGATGATTATGAAAAGGGATTGATAAAAGATTTAACACTGTTTGAAACCATGTGCATGGATGTTGCCCGGTTGATAGCAGGAAAAGAGATTCAAAAAATGAAACCTATTATCACACGAAATGACGTGCCAACAGTGATCGCAAAAGCCATTAATGCCCTGTTCAATGGGGTGTATTATAGAAGCATATTATAAACGCTCATGGCAGAGTTTCTGCCATCCCCGAGCATAAAAAACAAATGTGTTTTCACGGTAAAGGATACCCTAATGAAAAGGGCTTTTTTTCTGGTTTTCCTTTTTTGCATATTGGCAGGAGAGGCACTGTCCGGCATTGTCAAACCTGAGACAAAGGATTCCCACCAGATCTTGGAAAAAGATTCTCATCAACTTGAGGGAAAGAATTTTCACAGAGTAGTCTCATTGGGGCCTCTGATAACAGACATGATTTATCTTTTGGAGGCTGACCAGCGGCTTTCCGGAGTGACAAGCTATTGTATCATTCCGGAGGGCAAGGAAAAAAAACAGATCATTGGAACCGTGATTCACATGAATATTGAAAAGATTGTCTCCCTTAAACCGGACGCGGTCTTTGCAAGCACTCTAACAAGAGCCAAACAGATGGAGGCTCTTAAAAAACAGGGCATTAATGTGATTAAATTTCATAATCCGGTGAATTTTGAAGAGATCTGTGCCATGTTCCTCTCTTTGGGAAACTCTCTTGGAAAGAGGGAGCTTGCATTGGATATCATTAATAAAACAAGTGCCCAAGTAAAGGATATTGAAAAAAAAGCACAACGCTTTGAAAAAAGAAAGGTGTTTATTCAAATAGGCATAAAGCCCATACGGACCTCCGAGCGGGGGACTTTTATAAGTAATTATATTCTGGCGGAATAAATATTGAATATTGCCGCGGTCAAGAGGGCAGGAATCTACAACCGTGAGAATGTGCTTATGGAAAATCCAGATGTGATTCTCGTTGCCACCATGGGAACATCAACAAAAGCCGCAGAAAACGAGAAAAAAAAATGGCTGGATTTTGGTGCTTTGAAAGCCGCAAAGAACAAGGAAGTTCATGTTCTTGATCCTGAAATCGTATGCAGTCCAACACCCGTGACCTTTGTAAGTGCTCTCTCGGTTTTCTTTGAATTTATCCATCCAGAATATGAGGAGCACTTATGAGAGGCAGTTTATTACCATACTATGAAAACACATTTAAAAAATTACCATACCATGAAAACACATTTAAAAAATTACCATACCATGAAAACACATTTAAAAAGATGGATTGAACTATGAACAACAATATTATGATAATCGGTGCAAGCGGGATGGTAGGAACTGTATTGATAAACCTCATCAAACAAGATAATCCCTATGATAAAGT
>JADGBP010000003.1 GCA_015231395.1 Desulfamplus sp.
GGTGCCAACGATAAACAGAAGTGTCTTGACAACAGCATGAATGATTACTTGTCAAAACCCTTTGAGCCACAAAAACTGTTTGCGATTTTGAATAATAAATTTTATGACAGAACACCTAACGAGCCGGGAGAATTTACAAAAAGAGCTTTTTTAAATGGTCGTATTGACCTTACTCAGGCAGAGGCTGTTGCAGATATTATAAATGCAAGAACTGCGGATTCATTAAAAATAGCTGTTTCCCAAGGATTGGGAAATCTGAAAAATATAATTACCAATGCACGGGAAGAGCTTGTTGTATTGCTCACAGGTATTGAGGCGGCTGTTGATTTTCCTGAAGAGGCTGGGGATCTTGTGCCAACAAGTCATGCCATTAAAGTGATAAAGAATATTAAAAGTATCTGTAATGATGCTGTAAAGCAGTATGAGGACGCCCATTTTCTAAGAGATGGACTTAAAATATGCATCTGTGGCCCTCCTAATGTTGGAAAATCAAGCCTGATGAATCGGATTTTGGACAAAGAACGGTCTATTGTTACAGAACTGCCAGGAACTACGCGGGATCTGATAGAAGAGAGCCTTAATATCAACGGGATTCCATTTGTGATTTCAGATACAGCAGGTATGCACGATACAGATGACCTTGTGGAGAAAATCGGAATTGAAAAGGCCAAAAAAAATATTCTTGAATCTGATATGATTTTGTTTATGGAAGATGTTTTATTGTTTATGGAAGATATTGTATTAATGAATAAAAGTCTTCAAATTAAAACTTTGATACCAGATGAAAAAAAGGTGATAGTTGTTCTTAACAAGATCGACAAGATAACGGAAGCAGAGAGAGTTTCCTTGCCTTCAGAGTTTTCAGATATATCAGGTGGGTTTTCAGGCATACCGGTCGTTGCTATATCTGCTGCTCACGATTTGGGGATTGATCTTCTTCGGAGAAAAATTGTACAGATGGCATCTGCAAATTTGAATCTCACATCTTCTGTTGTTCCTAATTTGAGACATAAAACAGCACTTAAAAAGACATCAGAGTGTCTTGAGCTTGCATTAAAGAATCTGTCTGACTATTTCCTTGGGGAAGAGACTCTGGCAATTGATATCAGAAGCAGTATTAATTTTTTGGGAGAGATAACTGGCGATACTGCCGAACTTGATATTTTAGAACACATTTTTAGCAAGTTTTGTATTGGGAAATAGAGCAATTTAAATAATTTACCGTGAAAACACATTTTGGTTTTCATGATTCGGGGTGGCAGAAACTCTGCCATGAGCGTTTACCGTGAAAACATATTTTTCAGGTTAATCCGTGATTCAAACAAAGGATTAAATTCATGTCTATAGATTTTAAAACACATTTTACAAAATATGAAGCACTGGTCTCAATGATTGACGGAATATTCAATAAAGTCAAAGCAGAATACCCTAAAGAGGTTTTCTGCAGAGAAAAATGCAGCGACTGCTGTTATGCAATTTTTGATATTACAATCATCGAGGCAGTTTATATAAATCACAAATTCAATGAAAAGTTTTCAGGAACAAAAAAGATTGAATTTATTGATGATGCTTCCAAAGTTGATCGGGTACTGTTTAAAATGAAACGTGATGCTTATATGCAGGTTAAGGAGGGTAAAAACGAACTTGATATACTTGCCCAGATGTCAATGGAACGAATAAGGTGCCCACTTTTAGGAGCTGATAATCTCTGCGTGCTTTATGATGCAAGACCCATTACATGTCGCCTTTATGGAATTCCAACCTCAAGTTCAGGCACAAGTCATATATGTGGAAGAACCAATTTTAATCAGGGCGGAAAATACCCGACTGTGAATATGGATACCGTCTATTCACAGCTTCAGCTCATCTCTGCAGAGATGACAGCAGCCATCAAGGCTCAAAATATCAAAATCTGCGAGATGCTAATACCAGTATCAATGGCATTAATTACTGATTTTAATGAAGATTTTTTTGGGATTTAGAGACAATGGAACATTTTACAACAGAACAGATTGAGTCCAAAAAAAAGGCGATTTTTGACACTATGGGGAAACGGGGTCAAAAGCAGGTCGTGAAAATTGGATATGATAAATGGGATCCAATTCAAAATCCTAAAGACCCTATTGATATCAGAAAAGACAAGGGCAACAGAACCACCCAGACGCTTATCCGTGAATTTCTTCAGCAGTCAACCCTTGGAGAAGAATACTCCAACTCTTTTGCACAGGGAGCATTTGAGATGTGCCTTGGCATTATCAATGAAAATGAAAAGACAATGGGTATGTTTGAGTTTGCCAAATGGTACTCGGAGTTGCTTAAAAAAGAAGGGCATAAATAAGTAACAAAGAAGAGCATAAAAAATAAGGGCATAAATTAAGGAACAGGAAAAAGATGAAAGTTGGAATCATAGGTTTGCCTCAGACAGGGAAAAAGACTCTGTTTCAAATATTGACCGGAAGTGAAATCAGGGAACAGAGCGGACCTCCAAAACCTCTGCCAGGTACTGCGGATATACTTGATACAAGATTTGATAAAATGGTATCCATGTATTCTCCTAAAAAAGAGGTCAGGGCAAGGGTTGATCTGGTTCTGCTGCCCAAAATTGAGCAGGAAAACATTGCCAGAGGAGATATTTTCAGGGACATTGCGGATATGGATGCTATATGCCATGTGGTGAGAGCTTTTGAGGATGATGCCATATATCATGAGGATGGCTCTGTTGATCCTTTGAGAGATGCCTCCATGGTGAATGCTGAGCTTATCATGCACGATCAGATATTTGTGGAAAAGAGAATAGAGCGGATTGAGCAGCTAATAAAAAAGAAAAAAGATGAAGATCAGCAGAAAGAACTTGTGTTGATGCAGAAAATGCTTGAACACCTTGAGCAGGAAAAACCTCTGCGTCTCCTGGAGCTTGTGCCGGAAGAGGAACGTCTGATCCGAAGTTACCCCTTTATTACCCGTAAAGAGATGATTATTGCCCTTAATGTGGGCGAAGGAGACCTTGATACTGGCAAGAATGTAGATGGCGACCTTGATACTGGCAAATCAGATGGTAGTAGTCAAGTAGGCAGTAGTAAGGCAGATGGTAGTAGTCAAGTAGGCAGTAGTAAGGCAGATGGCAGTAGTCATCACCCGCTTCTCGAAAAATTCAAAGAGATGTGTGAAGTCTATAAAATGGCTGTAATGCTGGTTTCTGCAAAAGTTGAATCAGAGATTGCTCTGCTTGATAGTAACGAGGAAAAAGAAGAATTTCTTAGAGATCTTGGCATTAAAGAACCAGCTCTGGGTGTGCTCACCCGTTTGTGTATAAATGCTCTTGGGCTTATCTCGTTTCTTACGGTTGGTCAAGACGAAGTCCGCCAGTGGTTGGTAAGAAGAGGCTCTCCTGCCCCGGTCGCTGCTGGTGTTATACATTCAGATCTTCAGAGAGGATTTATAAGGGCGGAAGTTATTAAATATGATGAACTTATTGCCTATGGTTCTGAGGCAGAACTTAAAAAAGCGGGAAAAATGTATCTTCAGGGCAAGGATTACATTGTTGAAGATGGGGATATATTAAATATCAGGTTTAAAGTGTAATCAAATTGAAAGCGTAATCAAGTTTAAAGTATAACCAAGTTTAAAGTGTAATAGAGTTCCTGCAAAACTCAATTTTTCGATTTTGCAGGAACGCTAATAACGATTAGAGTGAAAAATTAACGATTACAGTGAAAAATTTATAATTGAGTGCACCTTGTCAAGATTTTTGATCTCTTCAGACACTTCCTCTGATACTGGCGTATCAGTTCTTATAAAGATGATATTTCTATCTCCGTCATCTTCTCTGCCAACCATCATCCTTCCGATATTTATATTGTGAGTCCCAAGACAGGTACCGATACTGCCAATCGCACCAGGGACATCTTTATTATGAATCAGTGAAAGAAATCCTTCAGGAATTACCTCAAGACGGAATTTATTGATTCTGATAATTCTCGCATCATCTTTTCCAAAAATAGTTCCAGCAATAAGATTTGTCTTATTCTCATACACAACTGTCATTCTGATCAGATTGATATAGTGGTCACTCTCCTGACTTGTGATCTCCGAGATTTTTATCCCCATATCTTTTGCCACACTCATGGCATTGACAGAGTTGACCTCATAGTTGGCAATGGGAGCAATAATACCTCGTATAGCCGCAAGTGTAACCGGTTTGAGATCCAGATCCAGAAAATTTCCGGCATATTCAATATTAATCTCTTTGATATGTCCTTCAGACATAAATGTGTGCATCTTTCCGATTTTTTCGGCAAGATAAAGGTATGGTCCGAGTTTTTTTAACAGCTCTCCAGTCACTGACGGAACATTAACCGCATTGATGACAGTATTGTGCAGAAGATATGCAACAATTTGGTTTGCTACTGCTACCGCCACATTGGTCTGTGCTTCGTCAGTAGATGCTCCAAGGTGAGGAGTGGCAATCACCTTATCCAGAGTGAGCAGAGGAATTTCTCCTGGTGGCTCTTTGGCAAATACATCCAGTGCAGCACCTGCCACCTTGCCAGATACAATCGCATCATAAAGATCGTCTTCATTGATGATTCCACCTCTTGCACAGTTGATGATCATCACACCGTCTTTCATCATGGCAAAGGTCTTTTTGTTTAGAAGATTGGCTGTACTCTCTAATTTGGGAACGTGAATTGTAATATAATCCGAGCGGCGGTAGAGCTCCTCAAGAGATACACTCTCAAAGCCCGCTTTTTGAATACGCTCTGGAGTAACATTGGGATCAGCAATAACAACCCTCATTTTAAGACCCTGTGCAAGGCTTGCCACAATTGAGCCTATGTTGCCAAAGCCTATCAAGCCAAGAGTTTTGTTAAACAATTCCCGTCCCTGAAGACCTTTTTTTTCCCACAGCCCCTGTTTGAGGGTAGCGGTTCCTCTTGGAATATTACGGGTAAGGGACATCATCATGGCAATGGCATGTTCTGCAGTTGTCACAGTGTTTCCACCAGGTGTGTTCATGACCGCTATTCCCTTCTGGGTAGCTGCCGGAATATCCACATTATCAAGACCAATGCCTGCACGCCCAACCACTTTTAATTTAGTTGCAGCGTCTATTATCTCTTTAGTAACTTTGGTGGCACTTCTGATAGCCAATCCATCGTAATCACCGATGATAGCCTTTAACTCTTCTGGTTTTAGCCCTGTCTTTACATCCAGTTCAATCCCTTCTTGGTTCCTGAATATCTCAAGACCAGCCTCATCCATTTTATCACTTACAAGGACTTTCATTAAAAACTTCTCCTATTTTCTATTTTTCAGTTGGAAAATTTTATTTCTATTTTCCTGTTGCAAAAGATTTCATAAATTTAATTAACGCTTCTACAGCTTCCATTGTGGTTGCGTTGTATATGGATGCACGGCATCCTCCCACAGAACGATGTCCTTTAAGACCACCCATTCCATTTTTGGTTGCCTGTCCAATAAATTCCTTTTCCAGCTCTTCGCTTGGGAGACGGAAAGTAACATTCATTAGAGAGCGGCTCTCTTTTTCAGCAGTGGCACGATAAAAATTGCTGCCATCAATGAAATCATAGAGCATCTGACCCTTTTCCTGATTACGAGCTTCCATCTTTGCAAGCCCACCAACCTCTTCTTCCAGCCATTTAAGTACAAGCTGAGTCGCGTATATACCAAAGCAGTTCGGAGTGTTATACATTGAGTTCTGAGATGAGTATGTGTTGTAACGAAGCATGTTGGGCAGAGTCTTTGTCTCGCTTTGCAGAAGATCTTCTGAAAGTTTGAGCATGTCATCCCGCATAATGACCAAGCAGACTCCGGCTGGACCAATATTTTTCTGGGCACCAGCATAAATCATTCCAAACTTTTCCATCTCAAGGGGTCTGCTGAATATGTCTGATGACATATCAGATATTATCGGCACGCCATTTGTGTCTGGAAACGAGTGCCACTGAGTCCCTTTGATAGTGTTGTTGGATGTGATGTGGACATATTTTGCATCTTTATTGAACTTGATATTTTGAGGAATATAGGAAAAGTTCTTGTCCTCTGAGGAGGCAACCACATTTATTTTTTTCTCAAGCAACTTTGCCTCTTTGATTGCCTTGGTTGACCATGTGCCCGTGTTAACATAGTCCGCACTTGAACCCACCCCAAGTAGATTCATGGGAATCATCGCAAATTGAAGGCTTGCACCGCCCTGAATGAAGAGAACATGGTATTTCTCATCAATATTGAGAAGCCTTCTTGTTCTTGCGACAGTATCGTTAACCACTTCATCAAACTGAGCGGAACGATGGCTCATTTCAATGAGGGACATGCCGGAATTCTTGTAATTTAAAAAAGATTCCTGAATCTCTTTGAGAACAGGCAGGGGCAAGGCTGAAGGTCCTGCATTAAAGTTAAAAATTCTATTTTCGGTCATTTTGTTTAATTCTCCTTAAATTTTATATTATGGAACTGTTTTTAATAGCACTATAATTTAAATAACTGACCAATTTTCTCTAACAAATGAGTCAGGTAAATTTTTCATATGTTTATCGTTTGCCACCAGGATAAGATTGTAAAATCTTGCTGTTGAAGCTATCAGTAAATCAATATCAGGAATAATTTTTCCAATTTTACTCAATTCCGCTTTTGTCTGTCCGTAAATTTCCCATACCTGTTTTGTTACAGGAACTGGTGGAACAGCCAATATCAAAGCTTTGAATTTACGCATATTATATTCTTTTCTCTGAGAACGCTCTATACCGTAAAACAGTTCTCCAACAGATGCTTCAGACATATAAACCACATCATTCTCTATTTTGCTAAAAACATTTATCGTGTTTAGCTCTTCAGAAGTTAGCCCAGTTTTCTTGGTACTCCATCCGTTCATAAGATAAATACAATGATTAGTATCAAACAAGTATGCCATATTATTTCAGATTCAGCATATCGGTGTTAGTGTGTGAATGCTCAATAATTTTTACAAGTTCTTCAGATGCATCAGAATGATATTCATTCGGAATAAGATTTAAAAAATGTCTTTGTTGCTCTCGTGTGATAGATGGTAATAATTCCTTTCTTCCCCCACTTTTTTTTTCTTTCATCTCTGTATCAATAATTATGCGTAGATAAGTTTCAGGTGGAAAATGAAAATATTTTATGTTGTCAGAAAAATCTTTTAATGTTGTCCTGATTTCCATAGTTACTTTCCTAATAATACTATTCAATTATATTCCCTGGTTTTATGAAATTTTATATCAGGCCATGCCTCAACGGCAAAGCCAAGCTGATATTCGCTTGTTGTCAAAAAAGCTGTCCATCCTTCGGAATCAATTGCTATTGAACCGGAGTTTTTTCTTACAAACTCCTTTAAATGATCTTCATTGTCACAGGTTACCCATCGTGCCACAGAGTAATCAATGGGTTCATATCCGGCATCAACGCTGTATTCTGCCATTAACCGTGACATTGTTACATCAAACTGAAGAACTCCGACCGCACCTAAAATATAGTCATTGTTGATTCTTGGGCGAAATACCTGAATCGTCCCCTCTTCTGCAAGCTGAAAAAGTCCTTTTTGCAATGCTTTGGTTTTCAGAGGATTTCTGAGAACCACACGTCTGAAGTGTTCTGGTGCAAAACTTGGTATGCCAAGAAATTTAAGAGGCTCCTTGTCCGTAAAGGTGTCGCCTATCTTTATTGTGCCATGATTGTGAATACCGATTATATCACCCGGATACGCTTCATCAATGTTGCTTCTCTCTTGAGCCATAAAGATTGTGGCATTGGAAATTATTACATCTTTTCCGATTCTATGATGTTTTACCTTCATTCCGCGTGTAAATTTTCCTGAGCATATTCTAAAAAATGCTATTCTGTCCCTATGAGCAGGATCCATATTTGCCTGAATTTTAAAGGTAAATCCTGAAAACTCTTTCTCTCTTGGGTCAACATCGCGTGTAGAAGTTTTTCGGATACTGGGGGAAGGAGCAATTTCAACAAACGAGTCAAGCATCTCTCTTACACCAAAATTATTTATTGCACTTCCGAAAAATACAGGAGTTTGTGAACCTTTAAGATACTGTTCTACCTCAAAAGGGTCGGAGGCTCCCTCCAGGAGCTCAATATCATCCCGAAGTTCCTGTGCCTGATTGCCAAGCTTCTTGTCCAGTTTTTCATCTGCCAGATCTCTGATAAGCAAGCCATCACCATCTTTTGGGGTGTAGCCAGCAGAGAAAAGCCCAAGCTCGTTGTTGTGTAGATGATATACCCCTTGAAACCGTTTCCCCATACCAATAGGCCACGTTATTGGAGTGCACTCAATCTGAAGTTTTTCCTCAATATCTGCAAACAGCTCAAGAGGTTCCAGTCCTTCCCTGTCCAGTTTGTTGATAAATGTTATGATAGGAGTGTTGCGCATCCGGCAAACCTCCATGAGCTTTCGGGTCTGGGGCTCCACGCCTTTGGCACTGTCAATTATCATAACTGCACAATCTACCGCTGTAAGAACCCTGTAAGTATCTTCGGAAAAGTCTTTATGTCCGGGAGTGTCAAGAAGATTGATTTCATAATCTCTGTAGTTGAACTTCATGACAGAGGAGGAGACACTGATACCCCTCTCCTGCTCAATGGAGAGAAAATCACTTGTGGCTTTTCGTTCTGTTTTACGGGATTTTACAGCACCGGCCTGTTGAATGGCTCCGCCAAAGAGCAACAGTTTTTCTGTGAGAGTGGTTTTGCCAGCATCAGGATGACTGATAATGGCAAATGTACGACGCTTTTTAATCTCTTTAAGGGTTCGTGAATCAATTTTTTCGTTCTGATTTTGTAAATCGGTGTTCAAATTTTCCATTACCTTGTTAAATGCCTATATTTTATCCGTTCAGGTTGATCTGCCTTAATACCCAGACGTTTTTTTCTATCTTTTTCATAGTCTGAGTAGCTCCCTTCAAAAAAGACCGTCTGGCTGTCACCCTCAAAAGCTAAAATATGAGTTGCCACCCTGTCAAGAAACCACCTGTCATGGCTGATAATTATGGCACAACCTGCAAAATTTTCCAGTGCCTCTTCAAGAGCTCTCATTGTATTTACATCAAGATCATTGGTCGGCTCATCAAGCAAGAGCAGATTTGCCTCTTCTTTTAACATTCTTGCAAGATGGACTCGGTTTCTCTCTCCTCCAGATAGAACGCCTACTTTTTTTTGCTGATCTGTTCCAGAAAAATTAAACTTTGAGACATAAGCTCGTGAGTTGATTTCACGTCCTCCAAGCAAAATGGTCTCATTGCCGTCTGAAATAACTTCCCAGATGCTTTTGTCAGGATTGAGGATATGCCTATCTTGGTCAACGTAAGCAATTTTTACTGTTTCACCAATTTCGATTGTGCCTGAGTCAGGTTTCTCCTTGGCTGTTATCATATTGAAAAGGGTCGATTTTCCAGCACCGTTTGGTCCTACAACTCCAATAATTCCACCGGCAGGTATTATGAAATTCATCTTTTCAACAAGAAGTTTGTCATCAAAGGCTTTGGATATATTATTTGCCACAACTACCTTGTCTCCAAGCCTTGGTCCTGGGGGAATGTAAATTTCAAGGTCTTTTTCCCGATCTTTCACGTCCTGTTGAAGAAGTTGATCATAAGAAGTTATTCTGGCTTTGGATTTTGAGTGCCTTCCCTTGGGTGACATCCTGATCCAATCAAGCTCTCTTTCCAATGTTTTCTGGCGTTTACTCTCGCTCTTCTCTTCGTTTTTCAACCTGTTCCGTTTCTGTTCCAGCCATGAGGAGTAGTTCCCTTTCCATGGAATACCTTCGCCACGATCCAGCTCAAGTATCCATCCTGCGACATTATCAAGAAAGTATCTATCATGGGTAACGGCAATTACAGTTCCTTCATACTGGCTAAGATGCTGTTCAAGCCATGCCACAGATGCTGCATCCAGATGGTTGGTAGGCTCATCAAGAAGAAGAATATCGGGTTTTTGTAAAAGCAGGCGACACAGGGCTACCCTGCGTTTTTCACCACCAGAGATTATATTTACCAGTGTATCTTCAGGCGGACATCTTAAGGCATCCATAGCCATTCTGAGTTTGGAATCAAGGTCCCATGCCTCCATATGATCCAATTTCTCCTGAATCACCCCCTGCCTCTGGATGAGTTTGTCCATCTCGTCGTCTGACATGGGTTCAGCAAATTTTTCACTTATGGATTCATACTCGTTTATCAGATCTACAGTCTCCTGAACTCCCTGCTGGACGATCTGCTTGACTGTTTTGGTGGAATCAAGCAGAGGCTCTTGCTCTAAATATCCAACAGAAAAACCCTTGGAAAGAATGGTTTCTCCATTATACTCTTTATCAATCCCAGCCATGATTTTGAGCAGCGAGCTTTTACCAGACCCATTAAGACCCAATACTCCGATTTTGGCACCATAAAAATAGGATAGGGAGATATCTTTTATAACCGGCTTTTTATCATAAAATTTACTCACTTTCATCATGGAGTAAATCACTTTTTTTGTATCTTCTGACATATTTTCTCTGAATCCCGTTTTTTTAATATGGTTGAATAATGTTATGATGATCTATAAAATTTTAAATAATAATAGGCAGTTGCTAAAAATATGCATTCTAATCTTACTTAACTTGTTTGTCAATGAATATGGCACAACGCGTTATAAAGATATGATTTTACTTGATAGGTTTATAACCATGTTTTGCAGCATGTTCAGGAAAGAGGTCAATAGCCTGATTTAAGGGTATAAATCCAGAGAATGCACGGATTTTCATCATTTTGTAGTTTTTAATCGCTTGACTCCATCCTGTAAGACAGGGCTCACCAAAAAGAGAATCTTGTTCTGCCCATAGCTGATTGTTCACTCCAAAACGCTTTGTCTTAAAGAGCAGATGAATTACCATTTTCCAGTTTTCAAGGAGATATATCAATTTTTTTTTAACATAATTTAATAGCTGCCTTATTAAGGTTTTACAAAAAAAACAAGCGACACTTTATCATAGAATACAAGAAACTCAAGGCGATTATTTGCTTCCAATTGTAATTGTTTTATGCCATATGCTTAACGGTAAATGCTCATGGTAGGGTTTTATCCACCTTGGATCATGAAAGCAAAAATGTGTTTTTATGGTAAAATCAATTTATCAGGTAAAATTGACCTGATAATCAATGGTTAGAATCTCATATTTATTGTAAGAATAATGAATCCTCAGGATAATGTTTGATGTCAAATTTTAATTTTGTTATTGAGAGTGTTTTTCAATCTAAAGGATTGACACACTCTTTTATTATTCTCATAGGTTTCGTTCTAATAATCGGTTTAATATTACGTGTTTTTACAAAGCCAAATAATAAAATTGTTGCACTTTTACCAAATATTGCAACATCTCTTGGTATTCTTGGCACCTTTATTGGTATATACACAGGTTTATTAGAGTTTGATGTAAAAAATATAAATGACAGCATCCCGCAATTACTCGAAGGCTTAAAAACAGCTTTTGCTACTTCTATCGCGGGCATGATAGCTTCAATGATTCTTAGATTTCTCTTTGAAGGAAAATCAACTTACGATGAATCAAAAGAAAACAAGGGAATAGCTCAGACTGATGATCCAATTCTACTTTTTAAAAATATAGCATCAGGAATTGATAACCTTGAAAAATCATCAAGAGAAATTGAAAAATCTATTGTATCCTGTTTCCGTTCCGATGAAGAGTTCTCTTTAATCTCCCAATTAAAACTTATCCGTCAAGAAATCATTGACACAAGACGAGAGCTAAACGCTTCTTTCAAAGAGTTTGCAAAAGAGATGGGAAGAATAAATTCTGATGCTTTAGTCGAGGCTCTTAAAAAAGTCATTGATGACTTTAATGTATTGCTAAATGAACTTGTAAGCGATTCTTTTAAAGAACTAAGTGTTGCAATGATAAAATTGACCGAATGGCAAGAGAACTACAAGATACATGTTGATCAAAGTCAGGATAAGATAAATCAACTTTTAAAATATATGGAAAAATCAGTTGCTGTTTTTTATCATACAACTCAAGCAATTGAATCTGTAAAAAATAATCTTGAAAATATCACTAACTCAATTAGCAGCCTTTCTGTTTCTTCAAATGACATTGCATTACATGTCGAGCATTTAAAAATGCAAAATGAAGCTCTTAAAGAGAGCATATCTTCTATAAGAAATATTGGAGAAGAGGCGAAAACCGTTATTCCTACTATAACAACTCAAATAGATAATCTGTCTCGAAATTTGGAAAGCACAATTTCTAATACCGTTGATAAAATGAATTATAACAGCACATTCATTACAGAATTTGTGAAAAAATCAACTGAAGATATTAAAAATGTAGCTATAAGCCATACGGCATCAATGAACAAATCTGTTGAAATGATTGATGATGGTATTAAATCAGCAATAAATAATTTAAACCAAAATCTTGAACAGACTGTTACTGGTAGTATGGAAAAGATGAGTTATCAAAATACACAAATTGCAGAATTTGTGAAAAAATCAACTGAAGATATTAAAAGTGCAACTGCACAATATACAATCTCTGTCCAAGACTCTATGGATAGAATTGATAAAGAATTAGAAAAAGAGCTCAATAAATCATTAAATTCACTTGCTGGTAGTTTGGCATCTTTGTCTGATAAATTTGTAAAAGATTATCTACCTTTGACTGAAAAATTGCGCGAGGTTGTGAGATTAGCGGAGAAAGTTGATGTTCAAAAAACTCCATTTAAAAACTGAAACAGAGAGCGAATGGGTTTCAATTTCAGATTTAATGTCTGTTCTTATGATGATTTTTTTGTTTATAGCTATCAGCTATATGCACAATGTTCAGCGGAATCAATTAAATGTAAAAAAAATAGCGGTAGCTTATCAAGAACTCCAGACTGATTTATATAAAGAGCTTTGGAATGAGTTTAAAGATGATCTTCCTAATTGGAAAGCAGTAATTGAACAAGAAACATTGATTATTAGGTTTGAAGAGCCTGAAGTTCTCTTTGCTCAAGGCTATTCAGAACTTTCTGATAAGTTCAAAGTCATTTTAGATGATTTTTTCCCACGCTACCTTCGGATTATTTCATCTGACAAATATAGAGGCAATATAGAAGAGATAAGGATAGAAGGACACACATCTTCAGAATGGAATGGTCAATCTGAAGAGATGGACAACTATTTTTATAATATGCAGCTATCTCAAGACCGTACTCGGTCAGTATTACAATATTGCTTGGGGCTTTTAAAAGATAAAGAACTTATAGATTGGTCTCGAAAATATATTACTGCTAACGGTTTTTCTTCAAGTCGTTTGATAATGAATTCTGATGGAACAGAGGATAAACTTAAATCAAGAAGAGTAGAGTTCAGGACAAAAACAAATGCTGAAAAAAAAGTTGTAGAAATAATAGAGCAGATGGAAGGTGTATAATGAATTTACCAGATTATCTACAATGCGTTGAGATAAGACAGCTACACGCGGCTATGGGAATACTTGAAATTCCATTGTTGCCAGTGCTTCAGCCTTTTGAACGAAAAATCGTAGAAAACATTGTGCATGAAGAGCTCGACCTTAAAGAAGTAGAATTTGACAGACGACTTGAAACCAGCTCAATTCGTGTTAAGAAATCCGAACTGCAAGGTAAACCAGATGAGCTGTTAACACTTAATGGTAGAAAAGTATGTGCTTATATTCGTGACCAAGGTAGTTCTTTTAATAGTGAATTGGGAATGACAACGTATCGTTATCATCTTTGCAATTGTAAGACAATGCAATCAATGAGAGATATGGGTAGAGAAGGACGCTATCTTGCAACTAAAAGAGATGACGGTTTTTTTGAAGTATATGATAAAGCAAAAATAACACCTCAAAAACCTACGATTCTTGAAATGGAGCTTTGTCAAAACTGTATAAAAGTATTGAAAAGCAGAGGTTTATATTTTTACCCATTTAGTTTAAAACAATATTTTGAGAAAAATGATACTTCCATTCCAAAAACTATAAGAAGAATTGAAACCGTAACTAAAATACAAACATACACTCCAAATCAGGAAGATATATCACGGGCATACAGAGAGAAAGTTAATTTTATATGTCAAGAATGCAATGTAAGTTGTCTTAATAAGCCGTATCTACTACATCTTCATCATATAAATGGAGACCCTTCAAATAATTCACGTCATAATCTTCAAGTTTTATGTATTGATTGTCATTCTTCTCAACCTTTGCATAATCATATGCTGGAAAATCCTGCTTTTAAATCACAAATTAATATAATTAGACAAATGAGAGTTAAGCAGAACTTATTAACGATAAGTAGTAAATAATTAGAATTGAGATTTTAACTAAACGTTGCACCAGTCCACGCAAGACGTGAGCGGCTCTTTTGGAGTTGGTGGGGTGGCTGGTGAACTTAGCGTTAGCTTAATAAGGAGCCTCGTAATTGAGCACTGATTCTAAAAATATACTGCCCTACAAGGAAACAATTCATTGCTCCATTTTCATACTTCTTACTATTTGTATTATTCTAACGATCTCTATTGATTTAAGTATTTATTTTTATTTTGATTTGCCACAATTATCGCTTAAATGGTGCTGGTTCTAACGGATTTTGTGTCTGGGCTACCACAAATAAACAAATGACTCAAAAAGTGTCATGCTATGATTTTCAATAGAGAATTAAATGACAAAAGTGCTTTTAGCTTTTTTGTTTTAAGTCTGAGCATAGTAATTATTATTACCAATATGCTTTGATTTTTGATTCGTTTAGAACATATTAATGCATACACAAAATCTGTTGGAACCAGAATATTGTTTGATATAGAGGAATAGGAATGAGAGAATCAATAAGAAGTGACCTGATGACCCTTTCGGATATTACTGGAAATTAAATCTTCAACTGACTCCTGACATGCTTTCGCAAAATCAAGGATAACTATCTAATTTTGTTATGATAAAAAATGGACATTCGTTTTTTTCAAGACCCTTGAGAATCAAGGGTGTACTTTTCTAAACAAAATGTTGATCATGCTATAACTATCTGTTTATAAAAATAATATTTGAATGTCCATTTAATCAAAGTGTGTCAGGAGTCAGTTCAATGAAAGGCGATAGCCAAAATACACAAGGAATCATACTATGAAAGTATTTACAGCAGTAGTAGAAAGATGTCCTGACACTGGTCTTTATGTGGGGTTTGTGCCAGGGTTCCCAGGTGCTCATACTCAGGGAGAAACTTTGGATGAATTGAACAGAAATTTGAAAGAAGTTATTGAGATGCTCCTTGAAGATGGTATTCCCAAGCTTGAAGCAGAATTCGTAGGCACACAGACTGTCATGGTGGCATAAGATGGGCAACCTTCCAGTTCTCAAACCGAAGGAATTTGTTTCTATAGTTTTCCAGATAATTAAATTGGCAGAGTAGGGGCAATCCCTTGCGGTTGCCCTTCTTAAAAAGAAGAGGTATCAAAATATTTTTCTGGAAGTCTATATTTTGATACAGCTTGGTTTTCAAGAAATTCGTCAGCGGGGTTCGCACAAGCAATTTCGGCATCCAGATGGACGCGGCACAACGATTCCATTCCATTCTGGAAGGGATATTTCCCCGATTTTGCTTAGGCAAATTGCCAAAGACATTGGACTTACTGCGGAAGAGCTTATCACAACTTGAAGTATTTGAATTTATAGATCAATTAACATACACTATGTTCACAACAAAACACTTCACCTGACCGCGAGAACGGGAGCGGCTTGTCCGTAAGCTGTTGGTGCGGCAGGTGAGTTAAACGTTATGTTTCAAAAGACAAACCTATCACAGGAATAAAATGTGAGTAAAAATACAGAAAAAATGGATTCAAAAACAATTGACCGTTTAGGTGAGCTTCTTGATTACGTGCATCATGTGGGAAGGCTTAATCAAAAACCTATTTTCAGAATAGAAGAATATAAACAACTGAATATATGGGAACATGAGTTAAAGGGAAAAATCGGAATCCAGCATAATCTTGTTGATGATGACGGTACTTCTATATGGCTGAGAATTGAGCGATTAAAGAGGCTTGCACCACCACCTATTCCTGAACAAATACAAGAATGGATCGCTGTTGGCAATGATCCGGAAAGCAAACCACAGATTAAAGAAAAATTAATCAAAACACTACCAGATCAAGAAGTTATAAAACTTGTTGATGACGATGTTGTAGCAGAGAGAGATGTTAGTGAGCCTTTAAAAGATCAAATTGCAGAAATAAAATTAAAGGACGTAATATTTCGATTAGAAAATAATCCACAAGCAGGGGTAGATATTGATAACTACCTTAACGAACAGTGGCTACCCTGGTCAGAAGAAGAAAAGCCACGTAGAGAAACTATTAAAATATACGATTCTTTATTTAGCCTACAACAAACTATTGAGGCACAAGGTAATGAGCAGCCAATAGAATTACTTTGGGGTATTGGAATTAGTCGATGGATATGCGAAAGACATGAAATCAATTATCCTTTGATAGAAAAGTCTATTGAAATTGAAGTTGATAGAAAAGACGGCTCAATATTAGTACACCCTAGGAATATTGAGCCAACAATTGCCGTTGGTGCCTTTTTTGCGTTAGAAAATCCAGGTGTAGATGCACTATTACGTTTTGGGAAAAAACATTTTTCTGAAATGTCAGAAGATGTTGAATTTTCTCCATATATTCATGAGAGTTTTGAACCACTACTAAGACAGGCTTCAACACATTTGAGTAGAAGTGGCACATATTGGCCAGATGTAAACCCAGATAAGGAAAATCGTGAGCCAAATAAAATAAGTGAGTCTCTTGAAGTCACTGATAGTTGGGTGATTTTTGCAAGACCAAGGAGTACCACCGGATTTATTCATGATATTGAACGATTTCAAAAAAAACTTAAAGAATCAGAAAGTCAGATTCCAAATCCTGCAAAAAAACTTGTTACAGAATTATCCGATAAAAAACCGTTAGAAATAAGTAGCGGATTCTTATCCAATGGTGATTTTCCCTCTTCCTCAAGTACATCCTCAAAAATAAAACAAAAAACAGAATTATTCTTTCCTAAAGCCTTTAATGATTCACAGGTTCAGATCATAGATAGACTGGAAGAAAATGATGGTGTAGTGGTCCAAGGGCCGCCTGGTACAGGAAAGACTCACACTATTGCTAATATAATTTGTCATTATTTGGCTACAGGAAGGAGTGTTCTTGTTACGTCTAAAGGTGAACCTGCATTATCTGTCTTGCAAGAGCAAATACCTGATGAACTAAGAAGTTTAACGATAAGTCTTCTTGCAAATGAAAAACAGGGGATGAAGCAGCTTGAATCCGCTGTTGCACTGTTGGCTGGTCTGGTTAGTCAAACCAGTTTGCGAGATTTGAAACAAGAGGCGGAATCAAATGAATTAAGAGTCAAACAGCTCAATAAAGAAATAGTTCAAATTGATGAGCAGCTAAAAGAATGGGGGCTAAAACAGCTCAATCCTGTTGGGAACAGACTAACGGGTGCAGGTACAGAAATAACAGCAATGGAGTTGGCTCAACTGGTCATAAATGATACTGGTAAACATAATTGGTTAACTGATGAACTGGGTTCATCTGAAAAATACAACCCCAAGTTTACGGATTCCGATATTGCTAAAATGAGAACTGCACGCAGAAAGGTCGGTAAAGATATTGTTTATGTGGATAAATCAATCCCAAATATTCAGGACTTACCAGACAGTGCAAATATAGCAGCCATTCATGACGACCTTTCAACATCTGCAAAAATCGCTGAAAATGCTCAAAATAATCATATCCCCCCACTTGCTGTTTCTATAGAGAATGCTGTCGATCGAGCCAAACAACTGAAAAAGCCATTACAGCAATTGTCTGAGCTTATTGGATGCTTCGAAGATCAACGTTGGTTAGAACAATTATTTTATTCTTGGATTAAAGACTTATCTGGATCTGAAGATGAAACAGGGCTATTTAATGAGTTAAGAATATCCTTATCTTCCTTGGTAGAGCAGCGGCAACAATTCATTAAAACTGTTGTGGAGATATCTGACCCGTCTTCTGTTTTTGAAGTTATTAAAACAGCCCTTAACAACCTCACATATAACAAAAAAGCGTTTGGTATATTTTCTTTAGGAAATAAAGAGGCTAAAAACATTATTGAACAGGTGCGGGTTGATGGGGATCCACCAAAAGATGCAGGACAGTGGAGATTAGTTCTTGAATATGTGAATTATCAATATGATATGCGGAAATTCATTATTAAGTGGAATCATGCGGGTCAGGAGCTTGGCTTTCCTGAGCTTGAATACGTATACGGTAGTCCATTTAAAGACGTACAGTTGATACATCAATTAATCTCAAATGCTGAAAAGGTGGCAGAACAATGGGGATTTATCAGAAAAGAGATAGTTGAACTATTTCCGCATGGAATAGATATCTCTAAAATTGCACAAAGTAGGTCTGAAATTGACAAAGCGGTTCATGCAATTGAACTGAACACCTCTCGAATCAGTCTTGGAGCTCAACGCATCAAATTACAAGACTTAATGGAAAAACTTAATCAATCAGATGGTGATATAGCAAATAATATTAGAACATTTGTGGAAAATGTCATAGGAAATGCTGAATACTCATCAGACAACATCATTCAGCAGTGGCAGGGATTAGTTTCTGAATTACGCAGGATAAATGAGTTGTCGAGTTATTTGCAAGATATTGAAAATGTCTCAGATAAAGTATCTGCATCAGGTGCACCTATTTGGGG
This sequence comes from Desulfamplus sp., assembly GCA_015231395.1. Lineage (GTDB taxonomy): Bacteria > Desulfobacterota > Desulfobacteria > Desulfobacterales > Desulfobacteraceae > Desulfamplus. The sequence goes on from JADGBP010000003.1 coordinate 18,806, forward strand.
AAATAGACTTAAGTCAGAGCCACTACTTGGAGTCGAGGACAACCTAACTCCAGTTGATTGGTTTGAAACATGGAAGTGGAATCAGTGCAAACAATATTTGCATGAAATTGATGGACGTGACCAACTTAAGAAACTTTCAGTAAAAAGATCAAATCTTGACAATGATCTAAAGAGAACATTCTCTCAACTTGTGCGCTTAAAAACAAATATTGGTTTGCATATGAACATGACCGAACGTGTCCAAGGTGCTTTGATGCGTTTTGCATCGTCTGTTGCAAAGATTGGAAAAGGTACTGGGAAAAGAGCACCAAGGCATCGAAGAGATGCTTATCGTGCAATGCAAGATTGTTATGGCGGGGTACCATGCTGGATTATGCCTACCTGGCGTGTAAGTGAAAGCCTTCCATCGGATTTTGGCTCCTTTGACCTGGTGATTATTGATGAAGCATCACAGTCTGATATTACCGCATTGCCCGCAATATTGAGAGCAAAGAAATTGTTAGTTGTAGGCGATGATAAGCAGGTAAGCCCAACTGCAGCTTTTCTGGCTGAGGAAAAAATATTACAGCTTAAACATAATTTTCTTAGGGAGCAGCCATTTGCGGAGCTATTTCTGCCTGGTGTTTCAGTATATGATCTTGCGAATGCTATATTTCCAGGTCAGCGTATTATGTTAACCGAGCACTTTAGATGTGTAGAACCCATTATTCGGTTCAGTATGCAATTCTACAATGAACCGCTAATACCATTAAGAATACCGAAATCATCCGAGAAATTAACGCCACCATTGATTGATGTATATGTTAAAGGCGGTTGTCGTGATGAGAGAAACAAAATTAATGAATTAGAAGCTGAAGCTATTATAGCTGAGATAAAAGTTCTGGTATCTGACCTACAATACAAAGGGCGTAGCATTGGTATTGTGTCATTGATAGGAGCACAGCAGGCTAAATATATTCAAGACCAATTACTTGTTGAGTTGGGTGAAGATGTATTTCAAGAATATCGAATCGCTTGTGGAGATGCTGCAACTTTTCAGGGAAAAGAACGAGATATTATGTTTTTATCAATGGTTGTTGGTGCTAATCAAGGGGCTGTAATGAATAAGAGAGATGCCGAGCAAAGAATGAATGTAGCCTTATCCAGAGCAAGAGATAGGATGTATCTTTATAGGAGCATTCAAGAATCTGACCTTAGTAATGAGTCAGACTTGCGTTTAAAAATACTTCGTCATTTTCTATCACCTATGCCCCAACATAAACATATTGATAATCCAATTGATTTATGTGATTCGGATTTTGAAAGAGATGTATATAAACGTCTTATCAAGAAAGGATACAATGTTATACCTCAAGTTAAAGTGGGGGCATTTTCAATTGATTTAGTTGTTGAGGGGGGGAATGACAAAAGGTTGGCAATAGAGTTAGATGGTGATAAGTACCACCCGCCTGAAAAATGGATGGATGATTGGAAACGACAGCGCACTATGGAAAGAGTTGGTTGGCAATTTTGGCGATGTTGGGGTTCAAGCTACACAATAGATCCTGAAGGATGTATCGATGATTTGATAGGTATACTGAATAGCATGCAAATACTTCCAAGTGAAGGTAGCAGCAGTGTGAATATTTATACTGAACAACGAGTGTATGAAAAAGAACTTGAAGTAGAAAATAATGAATTTAATTTTGAGTTGATGGCAAATTGAATAAAGCTGCGTTCGTTTCTCGCTACGGAATCGGTTTTAAATAACCTGCCCATTTACCTCACCCCCCAGCCCCCTCTCCATATCTGGAGAGGGGGAGTTTGGGTAAGTTATTTCGGACTCATTCCTACGCTTTATTTTGCTGGTGATGTTAGTCGTTAGCTCGACATGCCAAAAATCGAGTTTAGCTACGGAGCAAGATCAAAAGTTTCTCTCAAAAGTTTCTCTTTGATGAATACAAATTAAACGATTACTAAAAATCAAACATATGGAGTTTTTTCCAGATGAGCCAATCTTTTTTAAATATTCAAAAAGACAATTTATTAAATAGGCAAAAAGACAATTT
>JADGBP010000400.1 GCA_015231395.1 Desulfamplus sp.
AAAAAATAAAAATAAAAAATTAAATACAACTACCATCAGCATCTCAAAAGACGTGATGTTTATATATCAATCTAAAATGTATTGTCAAGAAAATTATATCAAAAAAATTGACTTTAACAAATACAGTAGATATATTTAAATACAGCAATAATGATTATCATCATTAATAAATATTTATAGAGAGAACTTCAAGGAGGATATCATGAATATCAACAGTTATGGCAGTAGCTATTCCAATTCATTATTGAATCCATATACGCCGGCATCAGGAAGTCAGGCGACAAGTGGAGCACAGAACATTTTATCTCCTTCTCAGGAAGCATTGAAGGAAGTAACGTCAAAGCAAGCAACAAAAACTGATACTGATTTTAATGTTGAGATATCTAAAGAGGCGAGGCAAAGCAGTTTAAATGCAACTCAGTCTTTGAATGCTTCCTCTGACACGACACAAACGCAACTTGACAAAGAATCAACTGCAAACACACAAACCCAACAATTACAACAGACAGAACAGACGCAACAAACACGACAGACTCAACAGACACAACAGTATCAGCAAATGCAATCTCAGCTCTATCAATCCGCATATGCTGGACAAGCGACCTCAAGATCCAGTATTGACCTGATAGCCTGATATTGATTACTCCACAAATATAATCCAAGGGGGCATTCAAATGATACCAGGCATAAACATGACCGGTTCATCCATGCACTATCAGAGACAATTGACCGTTGTCAAAGATATTATCCCCCCCCCTGTTTCTCAAGACAATTCTTCTGCAAAAGGGAATGGTGCTGATTACAAAGTAAATCTGAACACACAGACCAACAGAATTGAACAGGAATATTCTGCTAAAAAAGAAAAGATACAACAAGAACATGCAACAGATATCAAGCAACTTGAAATGCAATACAGCATGGAACAAAAACAGATAGAACAGGAATACACAATGAAAAAAAGATCATTAGGAATCAACATATATGCCTAAGGACTCAACGTATATGCCTAAAAAAGCGTACAGTATTTTTATAAGATCTTAAATCCACAACACATAGAATTCATAGAGAATATTGAACAATACCATGATGACTAAAGAGGGAATAATTACAAAAATCATAGGCAAAACAGCATGGGTTAAAACTAGAAGATCCAAATCCTGCGATTCATGTGAATCAAGGGATTCGTGCGGAGAACATTCAAGAATACAAGAAATGACAATTCAGATTGAAAACTCACTTAATGCGTCAACAGGTGATATGGTTGTTGTGGGGTTCAAATCTTCACCACTCCTTAAAATAGCTTTTCTTCTTTATGTATTTCCAATCATTCTTCTGATTATTGGAGCAGCAATAGGAGAATCAATATCAATTACATTGAATACAGATAAATCGCTGACATCACTGATTGCGGGAATTTTATTTTTCACAATCTCCTTTCTGGTCATACGACTAATAAACAATGCTTGGGCAAATAAAAAGGAATATCAACCCTTCATGATGCGTTTTACAAAAAAATGAATCTCACAAATGAGTTCCACTCTTGTTATAAAGATATCTTCGTTAAACATATTTTTCTTTAAACACCTCTTTAAAAAAATACCACATCTTTCATCTCCCAAATATCTTTAGAGCCCGTTTAATATTTATTTGTCACGCTCACAATTTTGCTGACAATTAACTCAATTACAACATAGTTGCTCAAATAAAATCCTTATCCAATTTTTTCAAATAACAGTTTGGTCTTGTATATGAGGGGTTTACCGAATATTTACAATCGATATTTATCAACTCCTTAATGTCCATTTGAGATGATGAACAATGCTGTTTTGATGCCAAAGTGTTAAAAAATCTTTATATAAGGATCCGGTCAAAGGCGTTTTTTTGATTCTGCATTGAAAAGCCTCTTTTATAGCTCTCAGATACCATTGATATTCACCAGATTGTAGAGCCCGCAAACCTCCAAAACAGAGTCGTGAAAATATATAATAAACAGAGACGGGAAAGGGTGCATACTCTCTGAGCAGCCAAATTGTATTTCGTGTGGGATAAAACACCTGACGCCAACTGGCTCTTCCTGCAGGAGAATTTCTGTGTACTACTGTGCATCGAGGGTCATAATATATTTTATATCCAATTTTTCTGATTTTTATAGCAGCATCAATCTCATTTTGATACAAAAAATATTTTTCTGAAAACCATCCTATTTTCTGAAATAGCTCCCTTCTGATGGCAAAACCACAGCCCACAAACGCAAGAGATTCACAGAGTTTATCCGTGTTTATATCCGGGATATGCCATGTTTGAAAAGGGGTGCCATTTTCCGATTCTATTCTACACGCAATCACACCGAGATTCTCATCTCTGTCAAAAGATTCAATAAGAAAATCAATGGTATTGATGTTCAGTGGATGAGAATCATCATCAAGCACCAGAATATACTTGCCTCTGGCTATTTCAAATCCACGATTTAACCCTTCAATACCTATATTTTCTTTTAAGAGTAAACTTAAAATCCAATCAGATTGTGATGTCAAAAATTGAGGAGTATCATCTCTGGAGTCATTATCAACACCTATAATTTCAATATCTTTTCTGGCATAACATAATTTTTTTAGATGCCCTACCGTTTTAACGGTATCCTCAAGTCTGTTGTAATTTAGAAAGACTATGCTCAATTTCGGGTTTTTTTTTAGTGACAAAGCGTTTATTCCATT
>JADGBP010000401.1 GCA_015231395.1 Desulfamplus sp.
CGGGACTTGATTCGGGAGAGGGTTCAGGCAGGGTTAAAATCTGCAAGGGCAAGGGGTAGAAAAGGAGGGAGACCTGCAACAAAAGCAATGGCCAAGCATTAATGGCAGACAAGAAACTTTCAGTAAAAATTAAATGTTCTGGAGATACCATGGTAAACAAGAGAGTTGAATCAAAAGAAACAGACGATAACGAGATCAAAAAATTGCAAGAAGAGCTTCGTTGGGTAAAGGCTGAACTTGATATAGCAAGGGAAAGGTGTTGGAAACTTGAATCTCTTGAAAACAGTGAAGCACGATTCCGTTCGCTTGTTCAGACTGCAACAGATGGAATTATCTCTATTGATTCAGATGGGTGCATTACGCACTGGAACAGCGGAGCAGAAAAAATTTTCGGATATACTGAAGCAGAAGCGGTTGGGAGAAATATTTTTATCATCATACCGCAGAGAATTCAGGATGCCCACAAAACTGGAATTGCCATGGTTTTACATAGCGGGCAATTGAAGTGCCCGGGTATCACCAGAGAAACTTCAGGTCTGAAAAAAGATGGTAGAGAGGTTCCTGTTGAACTGACTGTTTCCAGATGGCAGACGAAAGAGGGGGTATTTTTCACAAGCATAATTCGGGACATCACAGAACGAAAACGTGCAGAGGTAGCGTTAAACAACAATATTAAATTTCAGCAGGTATTGATGGATGCAATTCCTGCCCCTGTTTTCTATAAAGATGCAGATTGTGTATATATCGGTGGCAATAAGGCATTTGAGCTGTACATCGGGCTTTCACAAGAGCAATTCATTGGCAAGACTGTGTATGATATTGCTCCTCCTGATCTTGCCGAAATATACGACAAGTCTGACAGGGAAGCGTTGAAAAATCGTGGTGTTCAGTCATACGAAGCTACGGTAGTCTATGCAGATGGGACACGCCACGATGTTCTGTTCAACAAGGTTGTTTTTAGCGATGCCGAAGGTAAAGTGGCAGGAATTATCGGGGTGATGCTGGATATTACGGATCGCAAAAAAAATGAGCAGGAACTCATTTCTGTAAAAACACGGATGGAGGTTCTGATGTCATACACTCCTGTAATGATTTATGCGTGCAAAGCATCCGGCGATTTCGGAGCGACCTTTATCAGCAAAAACATAAAAGAATATTTGGGTTATCAACCCGATGAATTTATAACAATTTCCAACTTCTGGATAAACAACCTGCATCCTGAAGATGCTCCACATGTTCTTTCCGGACTTTCTTTGTTGTTTGAAAAAGGACAGCACTTCCATGAATATAGATTTTTGCATAAAAACGGCGAATACCGTTGGATGCATGACCAAATGAAATTGATTCGTGATACAAACGGCGAACCGGTGGAAATTATCGGAGCATGGATGGATATTACAGAACACAAGCGGTCAGAGGAGCATAAGGCTATACTTGAAGCCCAGCTTCATCAGGCACAGAAGATGGAATCAGTGGGCAGACTTGCAGGCGGTGTTGCACATGATTTCAATAATATGCTCACTGTGATTCTTGGAACAACAGAAATAGTCATGGATCAGGTTGACCGCAACAACCCTATCTATGAAGAGCTACAAGAGATCCGTAATGCTGCCATGCGATCCTCGAACCTTACCCGCCAACTGCTTGCTTTTGCACGTAAACAGATTATTGAGCCTATAGAACTTACATTGAATTTAACCGTGGAAGAGATGATGAAAATGCTGAAACGGCTCATCGGTGAAGATATTAATCTTATTTGGAAGCCGGGAACAAATCTGTGGCAGATAAAAATGGATCCGTCACAGATCGACCAGATACTTGCTAATCTCTGCGTCAATGCAAGAGATGCAATTTCAGGCGTGGGTAGCCTCAGTATCGAAACGGGCAACAGAACCTTTAAAGAAAATGACTTTGCTGATAACGGGGATTTTACTTCGGGGGAATATGTAATGCTTGCTGTAAGCGACGATGGTTCCGGGATTGACAAGAAGACCATGGACAAACTGTTTGAGCCGTTTTTTACAACCAAAGGGATGCATAAAGGCACCGGTCTTGGACTTGCCACGGTTTACGGTATAGTCCGTCAGAATAAGGGATTTATCAACGTGTGCAGTGAACCCGGAAAAGGTACAACCTTCAGGATATATCTGCCGCGGCATATGGAGAACGTTTCACAGATTAAGAAAGAAGACCGGAAAGAACCTGCTGAACATGGACACGAGACTGTTCTGCTGGTGGAGGATGAGCCGACGATACTGAAAATGGGTAAGACCATGCTGGAAAGTTTAGGATATAAGGTTCTGACTGCTGACACGCCTGGCAAAGCTATTAGTATTGCAAAAGAGTACGCCGGAGAAATTGCCCTGCTCATTACTGATGTGGTCATGCCGGAGATGAGCGGACGGGATTTAGCGGTAAATATCCTGTCCCGCTATCCCGCCATCAAGTGTCTGTTCATGTCCGGCTATACGGCTGACATGATTGCTCACAATGGCGTACTTGATCAAGGAGTGCACTTTATCCAGAAACCTTTTTCCAGAAATGAACTGGCTGCCAAAGTGAGGAATGCACTGATTAGCTCTTGAATATTGGGTATAATTAAATGTGAGGATTGTGTGGTATTATTCCAAAACCATATACACAAAAAGAATTGGGAAACCTTTTAAATAGAATCTTTGGGAATAAATATCATGTT
>JADGBP010000402.1 GCA_015231395.1 Desulfamplus sp.
TAAAATCAGAGTTTTGCTTTTTTATTTTTTCAAAGTGATCTTTTATATCAGAGAGCTTCCCATCATTTGACATTCCATCAGTCATAAGAATAACAGAGACAAGATATTTATAGATATTTGCCCCCTCTTTGCTCAATATATCCAATGCGTTCATAACAGGCAGGTAAATATTTGTCCCTCCATTAGGCTGGAGCTGATTTATAGTATCCATAAGCAGTTTCATATCATTTGGCTTGCTGCTATCTACCTTCCATCCCTTTACAACTCCATGATTAAATGTCAGGACAACTATCATATCCTGAGAAGATGTCTGTAAAAAATATTGTTTTGCATTATCTTGATCTAAAAGCCCTGTCATTGCCTGTTTTAGCTGGTTCATACCCTCTCCTTGCATACTGCCGCTGACATCAAGAAGATAAACAGTATAAGAAGGTTTACGAAGAGTTGTCTGATAAAGGCTTAACGCCTCTGTTATAACATCAGCAGAAGGCCACGGAATAGGCGATATTGACCGTTTTAAATCAATACCCCACTCAGGATTATAGGTCGATTTATCCGCTTTTTCAGGATTCATGCCTATTAAGCCTGTGCGGAAACCCGTTTTTAATATTTTATCTTGAGCTTTTTCAGAGAGCAGATAATCCTTAAGTTTAAGAAAGAACTCTTTTTTATCAGTAAGATTTTGTTTGTTTTCACTGTCTTGTTGATTAACGGCATTATCGGTTTTATTTACAAATCCAATAGTTGAATCTGCAATCGCCAATCCATCTGTCGGATAAATCACATAAAGAGGTTCTTTTTTCTGGCTTTCAAGCTGTTTATTAAGTGCAATAACCATTGACTCATAGTTAAACATTGCATTCAAAGTGTCATACCTTGAGATAAACATCTCATTTAACCAGCCAGAACTTCCTGAACCTCTCTCCATTGCTCCAAATATCTCTTTTATATCAGACTGCAATTTAGAATCTGCAAGGTGTTTAGAGTCAAGAACATCTGGTTTGCCTGCCAATCCAAACAAAAGCCCGATATATGCAGATGCCCCTGAATTTGATTGGGTTGCAGATGTCATTGCAAATTGAAGTTTTTTATTGCGGACAGCATTTAAAATATCATGAACTGTTACATCTTTTTTTATCCAGCCAAGCTCATCAGCAAGGGATTTTTTAACACCTAAGACAACTGGAGACCGCATGATAGAAGCCTCATCGCTTACTCTGTGCAAATCTCTGTCTCCCATACGAATCCAGATAGAATTTGCAGCTAAAACAGCATCATAAGGAAAATGTGGCTGCTGCAAATCAAGCATCATATCAACCGAGCCTTTGTAGATCATTTTAACTGTAAAGTTATTGTTAGATGCAAATTCTTGAATAATTGGCTCAATCTCTTTGCTTTCAGAGCCAGCAACAATGGTAAGTTGTTTAGCTGAATCTTGATTTGGAGTATTGCTTGATTCACAGCCTGTAATAGAAAATATAATTAAAACAGCAGACAATAGATTAATAAACAGTCTGTTTTTAAATAATTTGTTTCCCATAAATTCCCCCTTTTTAGCTTCTTGTTTCAAAACCTATTAAAGCAGTAGTGATGTTATTTAAACCTTAAATTTCCCCATCATCAACTTCAATTCAGAGGCAATTTGTAATAGTTCATTTGCCCTTGAATCAAGATTTACGACAGAGTCTGATATTTCGCAAGTATATTTGTCAACCTCAAAAATATCTTTTGCAATACCCTACTTGTTGCCGTAAACCCAAACCTTCACTTCTAAGCTTCAATGCTAACACAACCTTGTTTAGTATGAGCCCAGTGCCTGTTGTCATAAACGTGGTAAAATTAGTACATTGATGTGCAATTTTTGTAATAACATACCAAATTTTTCCTTCACCACAAATAAAGGTCATGTTTTATATAACTGTATTCAGAATATTTCTCCCAAATACTACTGTTTTGGTAAATCAGCGAAATGCCAACAATTACTACTGTCTGTGTCAAACTCTGGTAGTCCATTGACAGAGCCTTATGTTTATTTATAATAATTAATAATTGGGGCATAGACTTTGCTATAATAGACTTTCAGACATTAAATCACAAAAAAGCAACTGTAAGGTTGCAAATAAGGAGAACACTATGAAAAAAATAATTATTATATGCTTTATGTTGACTGCAACAATCTCAAATGCAATTGCGGATTATGGTCCTTATTACGTAAGAGATATAAATTACTGCACAGAATATGAATTATACTTAACCTCTGGAAATTCTATTATTTACGGTACTGAATATGGTTGTGCATACATTGATAATAGAGCTCCCTCTCAGTTTGTTGGTATTCTGAGTTGGGAGAGCAATAGTTTTTTTCTGATTGAAGCAAATCCGGGACTTACCAATAAAGACTTTCCAAGAAACAATATGTTAATCGTGGAATATAATTTAGATACCATGTATGCGACAGGATATATCACTGACGGATATACTCTTGAATATTACGGGTATGATTGGAAATGGACACTGTCCCTCAATTGATGTAGTTTCCAATCATCATAGAGAATTATTGTTCGACAGAGAATAAATGCTTTGGGTTAAATAGGAGTCAATACAATGAAAAAGTTATTGTTGGGAATATTGCTTTTAGCGTTGGCACTTGTTCCTGTTTCGACTATGGCAGGAGTACATATAGGCTTGAACTTTT
>JADGBP010000403.1:0-1662 GCA_015231395.1 Desulfamplus sp.
TTTCTAAATAATAATCTCATTTAAACGCATTGGCATATATTTTGCTTTACCATAAACGATATTTATAACTCACTTATTATATTGTAGATAATAATATGGGTAAGTTATTTATGTGCGATTCCTAAGTAATGGAGAAATAAATTATGAAGAAATTTTTCAGTCTGGCAGTATGTTGTATTGTCGTATCAATTTTTAGTTATTCCCCAAATGTAAATGCAAAAGAGATGCTGGTTTTTAATCCTCCGTCAAATATTAGAGACAAACCTGATGGCAATATTCTATGTGCAATTACGGAGATAAAGAATATTGATACTTTTGGTGAAAAAAATGGGTGGATTATTACTGATGCCTGTGGAGTGATGGGCGTTATTCATAAATCACAGGTGAAAGAAATATCTCAATCTGCTGTCCAGTCAAAGACTGAGCAGCCACAGAAAGCTCAAAAACAAGCTACGAATAATACGCCTGAGTCTGAGAAAACAAACGCTAACTTGCTAATTAACGGAAGTTTTGAAAATAGTACATCCTCATGGCATGTTGTTAATTTTGACAGAACATCTTATACATCAGTTACAGATGAAAATGCATTTGATGAAAGTTTTTCGATAAAAACAGTGCATACAAAATATAATCCTTCCAGTGGTTCGTGGACTTCGATTGGACAGGATGTTTCTAATGTAATGCAACCGGATAAAGAGTATTTATTAAGTTGTTACTATTTAACAACGTGCCCTGATTCTTTTAGTTTCAGGATGAGTGACAGAGCTCAAGTCTATCATACCACAGGAGTATTATCTGTTGATAATCCTATTGCTGATGGTAAGTGGCATCAAGTTAGCAAAGTATTTTCTTTGATTGCTAATATTTTAAATAGTAACCCAATTTTTACTTTTAACTACGATCGTAATGTTAATCGTGGCACAATTTATCTTGACAAAATCTCTATTTCATCAGTCGTATCAGATACGTATGATAAAAACGACATATCAAAAAAAGACAAGAAATCCTTTGAAAAAAAGATATGGGAGGTGATGTAAACGGAGCAAATCTTGGGGTAGCTCCTATTGCAAAGAAGGGAGGAGAGAAAAGAAGCGGCGTAAAAACAAAAACGGTGGGAAGCTTTGTCACATGGCAAGAAAATATAGAATTTGCAACAGATGACTGTGTTGTTCTTTTCTTTATTAGGCAATGTGCATATATAACTTTTACATTTGAGTATCGAGGAACGATTACTGATATTGATGCTGAAAACGAAAATTACATTGTTCAAGTTGTTAATGTAAAACGTATTGACCCTTCAATGGTTTCTGTAAAATACATACAATTAAAAGAGGTTGCATTAAATCAGATACGTCAACAATCAATAGGAAATATAAAAACAGTAAAATATCCAATGGTTCGGTAAAAAAATGGCTTCTAATAATTTCAATAGGTTATGAAAGCCATTTTAAAAATTAGGTTCTAATAAATTTAGATAGTTATGATTTATTCTTTTGCAAATCTTAAAAAATTACCGAACCATTAATATCAGTAGTGTCCGGTTAGGTTCTTGTATGGGAACTGACGATAGTTTAGGATTTGGTAGCGGTCTTGTTCATTTGAAGCCAGATGGTAAAAGAGCAATTTTTAATACGGGTAAGTCAGACCTACCTTCAGATGATG
>JADGBP010000403.1:1672-2681 GCA_015231395.1 Desulfamplus sp.
TTAATTTGCTCTAAAGCCCAGTCAATGCAAGTGATTTGGTTAATATCGCCAGTCCCAAAAACTGAGCAAAGAATATGGCGCCAAAAGAAGTTTTTTGGACACCCCAGTTCTTGTATATGATTTTTTTTTAATGCTCTTTGAAATTTTGTTTATCAGGTGTTGTATGATGTTCTCCATACAATTCGTTGGAATGGTTGTTCTGGCTTCTAACCCTTTTGATTGAAACATTTTCATCGAATTGTTGACGGCAATATATAGCCATCGCAGGTAAGTTATCAGACCACCAAGTATTTGTACCATCAGTCCGTGTCGCTTCTGGCAATCAGGTGATATACTTTTAAATGTTGCCGACCATTGAAAAAATGTTTCAATTTTCCACCTGGTTTATATACGGTTGCGACTGATCAGCTGTAAGATCATGCTGTCTGTGGCAACAAAATATTCTACTCTGCCAATTTTGTATCCTACAACACGAACAGGGAGTCTTGTTTGACTTATGCCTTGGGTTCCAGAATCACCTTTGCATCATAAAAAATAGAACTATTTGAATTAACATCATTTTGCTCAATGATGGTTTTAGTTGTTCCAACTTTTATTCTGCAGACAAAATGTTTGCCTTCAGCCTGGAGAAGATCAAAATCCTTGTGACCTGGTAGCCACGATCCATAACTCCGGTTTCACCAGTGAAAGAATAACACTAACGAAAGGACGTTCAGCACCTTTCCCATTACCAAGTGAACATCAGTAGGTATCCCCTGATTGATGTTGAATCCAAAATGACCTTTGGCTTTTTTGGAACCTTGTCTGTAATCGCCCAGTACATTGATAATACTGCGTCAATCAAACTTCCATCAATGGATACAAGGTCTCCAAGCTCTGCATATGCTTTCGGAAGCATCCTTTCTGCTTTTTTACTCAATTCCTGAAAGACAAATTGCAGTTGCTCCAGCCCACGGTTGTTAATAGCTTCCGAAAAACTGCTCGGCTGATTCCGTCTTCCGGTGCAATG
>JADGBP010000404.1 GCA_015231395.1 Desulfamplus sp.
TAAAATAAACTGAGATATAAAACAGCTCTAAGAAACAATGTATTTCCTGTTGCCTGAATATATTGCCTGTGCTATGGATTTGAAGTTAATTTTTCAACAGTATTTCTGTTTTTAACAGCGTTTCTGAACAGCAAGACCCATTTAAATCATTTTGAGTAAAGCTGTTTTTTTTAAAATAAAGCTGTTTTTTCAGGTTACAGTATCTTTTTTCCTACTGGAATGAACAAATATGATTGATACTTTTTATAGAATTATCCTGACAAAATGTGGCAAAAAAGAAAATTTCAAGGCATTGTCTCGTTTTTTTGTTAAAGAATTCAAACTTCAGGACAGAAAAGCTGAATTTATAGTTCATAATCCACCGGCCATATTGGGAGATATAGAAAGCCTAACAAATGCAGAGCTTGCCCTGCATCATCTGAAGGGGATGAATGTAGAGTGTTCCATGACAACCGTCATAAAAGACAAAAGACTTCCTTTCAGTATTAAACAGCAGCAGTTAAAATGGATATCCAAGGAGTTTAGCAAAACTCTGAGAGCCTGCGTAGAAACTACTCTGTTTTATGTTACGGTTTCACATATTGACGAAGATATGTTTTTACCTTCCCTGTTGGGAAAAAAAGAGGTTCTTGAGAATACCTTTCGATACAGTGATTCCGTGTTTGTAATTGACGATAAAACCTTTATACTTTTAGGGTTTGCAAGTGACAAAGATGGATCAGATGTGGTCTTTGACAAGATTGTTCATTTTATGGAGATGCACATAAATCGCAATATTATTGTTAATATTGGCATGTCAATCATACCTGGAGACGGAAAATCATTTTATGACCTCATGAGTGTTGCAAAAAAAAATATCTTTTCCTTTAAGAAGGATGCGTCAGGAATATCCAGAAAAAATGAGATTATAGTAGATAACAATCAGTTAGGAAGAAAAGATGCATCTCTTTCTGATATTCAGGTTTTTAGCCTCTGTTTTAACAAGGCAAGAGGAAAATTTTATAACGATCTTACCGCACTTCCGCCAGATGTTTTATGGGGAGCATTAAGTCGTATTTCAATATCAGATCAGAAGAAATTCTTTTTAAAACTTCCCCATGACTCTCCATTGACATCTTTTCTGGCTGAAAAGATCAAAAACCAGTCTGATCATGCAGATGTTGACACTGCAAGAAAAAAAGTACGCAGGGTCATAAGCGAAATGCAGCTTGTGGAGAACCTCAAGGAAAGGAGTTCAAATCACAAACAGATCGCCAGTGCTCTTAACCATGTGGAGTCTATTTTCAACATACCTGATATTGCCTTGCAGGTTTATAAGGTGGCATCTGATCCTGAGTCAAATGCAGACGATATAGCTTCCAGCATTCTTCCTGACCCTTCCTTGAGTATAAAGATACTAAAAATTGTTAACTCGCCGTTCTATGGGAGATCAGGGCAGATGCACTCAATCAAAGATGCTGTTGTAATACTTGGCAGAGATGAAGTTATCAACATGGCATTTGGGCTATCTCTTTCAAAATCATTTTTAGATGCTGATCTCAAGGGAATAATCAGTCCGGAAATTCTGTGGAAGCATTCCATGGAAACCGCCCTTATTTCAAGATATCTGTGCCAGAATCTGCCGGAGTTAAAAAACATGGGAGCATTTACAGCAGGGCTTCTCCATGACCTTGGCAAAGTCTATCTGATAGAGAATTTTTCACAGTTCTATACATTGGTCATAGAGAAGGCGGAATCTTATGATATTCTGACAAGTGCTATTGAACAAGAACTACTCGGTATGGATCATGGAGCAATTGGAAGGATTATTGGTGATAACTGGAATCTTCCCAATTCCCTTGTTCAGGCAATTGGTTTTCACCATCAGCCATCTGCAGCCCCTGATTATTCTGCCTTTGCCGCTATAATAGGTTTTGCAGATTATTTAGTACATATGGCTTCAGCCACTACGGAGAGTCAACGTGCAATGATCAAACAGCTTTTTAAGGTTGATCATATGATTATGATGAAAAAGCTGTTTAACGATTTTAACACCAAATTCATCGAAAATGCCTTTGAAGACACATTAAGAATTATTGATGAGAGTTCTGAAATTTTTAAAATAGTCAGGTAAGAAGACAGGCGGAATATCCATGAATGAACAGAATATTACAAACACTCAATTTGAAATATTTAGAAAAAACTATCTTTCTGTACAAAATAAATATGAAGAAAAGATAAGAGAACTGTCAATTATTAAAGAGATGAACAGCACCATGCAGCAAATTGATCACATTGATCAGGATCTAATATGGATACGCCATTTAGAATGCCTTAAAAAGTATAAAAATCTTGCAGCAGCGGTACTCTATTTTTCCAAGGATAACATCATTAAACGGGATCATTTTTTTTATACTGATTTTGAAGAGCCCTTTGACTGCACAGCTTTGAAAAACACCTCTTTCTTTGAAAAACTGTTGTACGAAAAAACAACCATAGTCATTGAAGCTCTTGAAGAGAGTTATCTTTTCAACGATCTCAACTATTCATTTTATGGGCAGCCAATTTTATCCGGTGGAAAAGTGATTGCAGTTTTGATGCTTTTTTCAAGGGCAAAGAAAGCATTTGAACAAAACAGCCATTTTTTTTACAGCATTGTCTGTGACCATTTGCATAATAATATGGTATTTCTCAGGCT
>JADGBP010000405.1 GCA_015231395.1 Desulfamplus sp.
AAAGAAATTATGGAGATAATTTCTGGGGAGATTGAAGTATTAATGGAAGGATCAGAAGGATGGAAAACAGTTAAAGATGGAGAGGTATTTGAAGTGCCTGCAAAATCCAGATTCAGTTTTCAATTTTGTATCAAAGACAAATAACTAAAGACAATATTGTTTGTCGAATATCTTAGGTATCCTTTAGAATTGAATACTCCGAATATGTTCACCTTGAAGGCAAAACGATGAACCCAGTTCTATGTTTTGCAAAGACGAACTATGTATCAGAAGAAGTTTCCTTTAAAACTGAAATTTTATTCTACATAATCTTACTATGATTCAATTGTAGTGTTTTGCCATGAAAATACATTTGGGTTTTCATCGTCGAGGGTGGCAAAAACTTTACCATGAGTGTTTAATAGAATAACAATATTAATAGAACAACAACAAAAAATAGTTCGTATTACGAAATTTTTTGTGAGTACAAATTAAAGTTGGTGTTGTTGTTTAAATAATTTAACAACTTTAATGTTTAGAGCGGCGGAGACCTGCGTCAATATTGGAGAAAATTTTTTAAAAGCCACAAAAACAGTACTAAAAGCCACAAAAACAGTACTAAAAGCCACAAAAACAGTACTAAAAGCCACAAAAACAGTACTAAAAGCCACAAAAACAGTACTAAAAGCCACAATTATTTATCATATATGTGGCTTTTAATTTGACTTTAAAATAATATGTAGAATATACTTTGATATGCTTAATAATCACATAGGAGGATTTTTACTTGTTAAAGCAAAAGCATACTAAAGTAATAAAGTCTAACAGGTTAATTCAAGCTAAGTATAAATTAACACTTAATGAACAACGGCTAATTTTCATTTTAATTTCTTTGATTAATCAGGACGATAAAGAGTTTAAAACATATCAAATTAGGATTCAGGATTTTATAGATGTTTTTGGGCTTAAATCAAAAAAAAATTCCTATGATGAAGTAAAAGAAACCACCAGTAGATTATTAGGTAATACATTAAAGATTGAAGAAGAATCAGGAACCCTACAAATAAATTGGTTAAGCTCAGCGAAATATTATAACAATAAAGGTTATGTTGAGTTATGCTTTGACCCCAAGTTGAAACCGTATTTATTACAACTCAAGGAGCAATTCACAACATACAGACTGGAATATGTGCTGCACCTCAAAAGCATTTATGCCATACGATTGTATGAACTGCTTTTAAAAGAATATAACTATTATAGAAAAACCAAGGATAATTTTGTTTTTGAATTAAAAAAACTTAAAGAGTTATTGGGAATAGATAAAAAAGAGTATATTAAATTTAACCATTTCAAAAGCAGGGTATTAGAGCCTGCTAAAAAAGAATTGCAATTGAAATCTGATATGTATTTTGAATATGAGTGTCTTAAAACAGGTCGTAGCATAACGCAAATTAAGTTTGTCATAAAACCCAATCCTTCAGTAGATGTCTGTCAATTAAAAATCGAAGCACCCATTATATCAACAATCGAAGCACCACTAAAACCGAATGATAATGAGCAATCTGAATCACCAGCAACTTTAACAGAAGAACAGGCTGGTTTAGTGAAGTCTTTGTTGGACAACGGTTTTAAACCGAGAGTCGAAGCAGAAAAATTTGTTTTTGCTTTACCATGTCAGGAAATCAAGGACACTTTAAATGCTTTGCAGATGGAACAGAAAAAAAAGAAGATAGACAATTCTGGTGGATGGATAAGAAATGCGTTTAAAAACAGATTATTTAAGAAATCTGATGAAGAGATTAGGAAGGAAGAGCAGAAGAAGAAAAGAGATGCACATTTTAAGGAATATAAAGACCTCAAAAATCAGTTGGAAACTTTATTCAATGAATATAATACAATAAACAGCCAGAAAGCACATCAACACTATAAAGGATTAACGGACGAAGAGCAGAATGCGTTGAAAGAGCAGTTTTATGATGGATATATTAAAGACTCGCCACTCCTTATGGGTTTTTATAGAGAAACACCAATGAACCCGATAATTAAAAGTATGATGACTCAATTCATTACCAAAACCGTTTTACAAACTGATTTTGAATCCTTTTTTAAATCTAAGGGGCATGATTTAAAGTCCGCAATCATAAGGTTAAAGGGATATACGGGAGTATTTAATATTACAACTGACCATGAGATTGAAGTGATGATTAAGGATTATGAAGCTCACATACGTAAACAGTAACTAAGTGGCTTAAAAAATAAAACCGTTATCACCATTTTTCTTTTACAAATAATATTATTTTGCCAAAAAAAGCAATCGCTATTACAACAATGGCTATTAGAGCAATAAGAATGGCAACCGCAAGCGATACTTTAAAAACCAAGATGATAACTGGAATGACAATGAAAGTCATAAACAGTATAAAAATTATTGCTATACAGCCAACTCCAAAATCCCTACCAAATCTTTTATTCATCAATTTAGTTGCCTTTTATTATGGTTTACAAAGTCCACATGGCTCATACCCTACCTTAACAGCCTCATCTCTGCTACTGAAGCTTGCAGTGCATGATTTACAGTCATAATGCTTGCAACCCTGCCTATGAAATTTCTTATTACTCACATTACCGTGAAAATTACCAACTGATACTGAACTATTCTGTTCTTTGTCAGACGTCAATTACTTTGTCCGGTC
>JADGBP010000406.1 GCA_015231395.1 Desulfamplus sp.
GTGTAGATAGTTCTAATATTTTCAATACCAGGACTTACTCCAGTAACTGCAATAGTATCAGGGGTAATGGTTACAGTCTCAAGAATAAGATTATCTGCAAGCTTGCCTGACCAGTCAACCTGAATCGGGATTTTGCGTTCAACCTTGCCACCCATGACAATCTCGATTGTTTTGGGCTCCACTTTTTTAAGCATTACTCCGGGAGGCAGGATAATGTTATCAATAGATATATTGACCGAATTATGTCCAATAGAGGAATTACCAAGTTTTAGAAGCACTTTGACAGTTTCCGGCTTTAGTGATCTTAAAAGAGGCATGGAGCCGCTAAGATGAAGATCAACCGTGTTTGTTGATGCCTCAATGATATCAAAGCCGGGTTTTATATCTGTATATTCCACTGGTACATTTATGGTCTTCAAGGTCTCCTTGCCTCTGGATAGACCAAACCATACGCCGGTGATGAGTATAAAGCAGGCAATTGCCGCCACGGCAAATTCAGAAACATCTTTTAATCTTGAGAGTCCTCTTTCTTTTTTTGCCTTTCCGGTGTGTATGATTAAAATTTCCTGAAGATCTTCCGCTTTTTTCAAATGCTTAATCTCTAAATTTTTTACTGCTGTAACATGCCCTCTCTCTTCAGACACAACAATTACAAGAGCATCAGAAACTTCACAAAGACCCACCGCTGCCCTGTGTCGAGTTCCATATCTGGAGGGGAGATCAGTCCGTTTTGAAAGAGGCAGGAGAACCGAGACATCCGTGATCCTATTTCCATAGATAAGTGCAGCACCATCATGGACAGGATTTTTATCCCAAAAAATGGTGAACAGCATCTGCTCTGAAATTATACCATCCCAGGGGATACCCCCTTGAATAACCTCTTCAATGCTTTGATCTCCTGGAATCACAAACAGGGCACCTACTTTTTTTCTACCAAGTTCAAAGGCACTCAGAGCTATAATTTCAATGGGTGTAGATATCTTTATCCCCGGAAAGCCCCATAAAAGATATTTTAGATTTCTTGCCTGAAAAACCGACGCAATTTCATCCCTGAAAACAATAATAAGAATAATGGCGGCAGCGGCAATAATACCCTGAATAGCCCATGTTGTAACTACAAGTCCCATGTAGAGGGACATTATATTGAGCATCCATAGTATTGAGAGAGCAGGGACAATAAGGATAAGTCTTGAACCTCTGAAAAGAACATAGAGCCGGAACAAGATATAAGTGTTGATAAAAATATCAACGAGATCCTGCCATCTCAGAGAGCTAAAAAAATCAAGTATGTCATTCATGGGAAAATCAATCCGATACGCTGAATCTCAGGGTTTTAAGTAGATTATCTTTGTCATCTGTGATTTCAACCCGCCAGGGACCTTTATCAGCCACTCTGAGCTGCATGGTACTGAAGGTGGACCATCGAGGAGTTTTTACAAGAAAACGGTTAGTTGCAATAAACCGGTCCCTGTGGAACCATTTATGATATATAAAGGCATTCTGTGAAATATTTTCAAATCCGGTAAAACAGAATATTTTACCAAGAGATATAGAAAAGACAACAGCAGGATCTGCAGGTTCAAATCCTTTAATCTCCCCACAAATTACAGCCTTTGACAGAACTAACACAGGTGTGCTCTCCTGTGTTAGAGATTTGTTCATTCCAGGTGAAGAGATATCAGAAATAGCTTCTTCACACTGAACCGGCATGACATGAAACAGAATAACGGCTGCAAAAATAAAAAAATGCACCACCATAAGCATTGAAATTTGAGTCTGATATTTTTTTTCTTTTTGCATTTGCATCACAAAAAACATCCTGTGCGAATAATCATTTTAGTCATCGCTATTCACCGCCCATAAATGAGAACAATTTAGCCTCCACCCATAAAATCTATAAATTCTGTAAATAATCCTTTTTATCGTAAAAATCAATTCTGATTTTCATTTATCATTAACGCCTAACACTCTTTTCTGCAAACTAAATATCAATAACAAATGAATTTGTTGAAAATAACACTTTAGTAAAAAGTAGATTTTTTTAAAAAATATCATATATAAAATCAAATAGTTATAACCATAAAAGATATTTATAACTATAAAAATTACTGATTTAGAACTTTTTACGAGACCATCAAAATTATGGCTGCTTACAAAGAATAACGGTTACTTATTTACAAAAAAAACATGCAGACACTTTTTTAAGTTTCTGCATGTTTTGTTCAAGACTCGCGGGATTTAGACTCAATTTATCCTCAACAATCCTTATTATTAACTCCTTGAAAAAATAATGATTTGAATCACGTAAATGCTTACAAACAATTATTAAAAAGATTTATTGCAACATTAGGAAGGGATATGCAAGAAAGACCCGATGGCTCAAAGCACATTTCCAGAAAAAAAGCGTGTAATACTTGACTGGAGTACACTATTCCCCAGATTGCTAACGCGAAAGAAACAGTTCACGCAAAGATATAGATTGTCCTTTTTCCTACCATTATTGTTTTGAATTCTATTGCTGCACATATCACAGAAAAGATATGCTTTAGAATGACAATCAACGGGAGAAAGCCCGTCCTGACCGAATGTCGTAGAACGTTTATTTTCAAACATGATTTGCCTCCTTTCCGTTAATAGATTCAAACAACTTTTAATCTTCTGTTTGTCTG
>JADGBP010000407.1 GCA_015231395.1 Desulfamplus sp.
TACTGATCTTCACACCCACACCACACCTCTTACCGTTTGCTATAATGGAGGTGCAGAATGATAACTCAACCCAAAATAGATATCCTCAAGATTTTCGCCAATGACAAGAAGCTCGTCCTTTACAGACCTGAGTGGAGAGCCATTACAGGCTCTGTACTTTCTACTATCCTACTCCTGCAAATACTTTACTGGTGGGACAAGATGGGCAGAAAACCATTTTATAAATTCAAAGAGCCATGTGGCAGTCAACTATACACGGAAGGGGACTCATGGACAGAAGAACTTGGATTCTCCAGAACCGAGTTTGATACTGCATTAAAAAAGATTGGCGTTAAAATCTCAGCCAATAATCCTCCTGATCCTGACTCAACTCACCTTGTGGAATATTGGACTGATATTAACAGAGTCACTTATTACACTATCAATGCAGATGAGTTGGAAAAGGTTCTTAGCGGAATTTACGTAAATCAGGATTCCAACTTTACGCAAGGTGGGGAACCTACTTTACATGTAAATCAGGATTCCTGCTTTACGAAACGAAGCAACCCTGATTTACAGCAACCATCTGATATACTCGATGTTTCTTCAATAAAATCAGGGGTTAATATCGAGTCCGGCGGGGAGGAAAAATCCCCTACAGAGACTACATTCATAAAAAAGACTACAGACAACAAACAAAATTTTTCAGCTCCCCCAGCTACTTTACCAGAACCAAAATCTCCGTCGTCGTCGTCTTCTTCAATTAATAATTTTAAAACCAATGCAGAAACTTTGCAGTTGATTGTAGCCTTGATGATTTTGATCCCAGAACATCATAAACAAGAAGGTGGATTCAGGTTTCTCAAAGACCCTCTGTTTTTCACATCGTCCCTGTTTCTGAAAAAACCCTCAAGAATAGCCGGACTGCTTATGGTTATGACATTAGCTTTGATGGTTTGTAACATTGCTCAAAGGCGGCTTCGTAGAGCAATGGCGGCACAAGATGAAACTATCCCCAATCAAATAAACAAACCAGTTCGCAATCCAACTTTAAGATGGGTTTTTCAAATATTTGAAGGGATAAATTTTGTAAAAATGATAACCAGAGAAAGTGTTCAATGCATAATACATGGTATCAATGATTTACATAAAAAGGTCATTAGATTTTTGGGTCCAACAACATGCGGCATATATCAGATTTCTATAAATTAGGGGTGCTCAATGTCGGTTATAGATTCTCTATGCACCAGTTCTATTGACCAGTGATTCTATACACCAGTATAAAACTTGATTTTATCTATCTACCATGATACCTCAATCAATCTATAAAAAAGAGCAAATATGCCATGAAAAAAACTAAATTTGTATCAGTCCACGGTGGACACAGTGGACAATTCTGCAGTCATGCCAGAGACACTCTGGATGAAATAGTTCAACGCTACATTGAACTTAAATTTGAGTGGATTGGAAT
This sequence comes from Desulfamplus sp., assembly GCA_015231395.1. GTDB lineage: Bacteria > Desulfobacterota > Desulfobacteria > Desulfobacterales > Desulfobacteraceae > Desulfamplus. The sequence goes on from JADGBP010000407.1 coordinate 1,451, forward strand.
TACAGACCATGTATATCCTCTGTCCAATCAATTTCGCTATCCAGATGAAGCTGCCGCAGGTCTTGATGTCGCCAATCTCACTCTCAGATTCACTGAATATATAACAACATGCAGACTGCTTCAAAAAAAATATCAGGACAAAATCACAATTTTCACTGCCTTTGAAACAGAAACCTATAGTGGATACAAGGAATTTATCCCTTCCGTAATTCGGCAGTTTCAGCCTGATTACGTTGTTGGCTCGGTTCACCACGTGAATGATATCTGTATTGACTACTCAAAGGAAGATTACAACAGAGTTGCAGATGATCTTGGCGGGGTTAGTCAGCTCTACTGCCAATACTTTGACATTCAGTATGATATGATCAAGTCCATTGAACCGGCTGTAGTGGGACATTTTGATCTGATAAGGCTTTTTGACGAAAACTATTCTGAAAGACTCAAGTCTCCTGAAATCTGGCAGCGAATTACCAGAAATCTTGATCTGATTCGGCAGAAGAATCTTATCATGGATTTTAATTTAAGAGCGTTGCTTAAAGGTGCGTCAGAACCCTATATATCCGCCCCAATTCTTGCAGAAGCACAAAAGAGGGGAATTCTTGTTTTGCCCGGTGATGACTCTCATGGGATAAAAGATCCTGGCGTTAACATGGAGCATGGCATTGAGATTTTAAGACGTGCCGGTTTTGATACTGATTGGCAAAAGCCATCTTTATACATGTTGAAATAATTTGAGATTATTCCTTGCTCCGGGTAGGCCGACGGTTGTTGATGTAAGGAAAGGAATCTAAATGCTATAGTTTTCCAGATAATTAAATTGGCAAGAGTAGGGGCAATCCCTTGCGGTTGCCCTTCTTAAAAATTGAGATACCAAAATATTTTTCTGGAAGTCTATAAAAGGAATGGACAAATGATCGAAAACCTGTTGCAAAAAGCATTTCTGGAAGATTTAAGCGATGTTGGAGATGTCACAAGCGATGCCATATTTACTGCCAATGAAACTGATACTTACTGGCTTGTTGCAAAGCAGGAGGGAGTACTTTGCGGATCGGATATTTTTACACAGGCGTTTCATTACGTTGACAGAACATGCAAGATAAAGTTTTATTTTTCAGACGGTGATATCCTTAAATCGGGTGATAAGGTGGCTCAAATCAATGGTGTTATCAACAGTCTGCTGAAGGGGGAAAGGGTGGCACTGAATTTTATCTCC
>JADGBP010000408.1 GCA_015231395.1 Desulfamplus sp.
AAAAAAAATTGATGCAGTGTTTATTTTTGGTATGCACATGCATCCAGGAACAAAACCTTGTGTCATGGTTAATGGTCTATGGCAGACTCCTCTGGGTGATATTCCTGTACATGAATCTCTTGCCGTTGATTTTGCTGCAAATCCGGAGATTCGAGCAAAAATGGATTCTCCCCTCTCATTTCCTGAAGAAAATACCATTGAACTGCAACTGCCGTTTGTTAAATATTTTTTTCCAGATTCAGCCATTGTTCCTGTGGGTGTTCCGCCTTGTGATATTGCAGAAAAGATGGGGAAACAGGCGATCGAAAGTGCTCAAAAACTGGGGCTTAATGTAGTGGTCTTAGGATCCACAGACATGACTCACTATGGACCCAATTATGGTTTTTCCCCGGCAGGTTCTGGCACAAAAGCTCTTGAATGGGTTACAAGCAAGAATGACCCACAAGCAGTCAATGCCATGTGTAAAATGGATTGCTCTGATATTATTTTTCAGGGGCTTAAAAACAAAAATTTATGTTGTGCAGGTTCTGTGGCAGCCACAGCCGCAGCCGCCAGAAAGATGGGAGCAGTAAAGGGGATTGAATTTGATTACGCTACAAGTCATGATAAAAATCCCGGGTCAAGTTTTGTTGGATACTCCGGGATTTTGTTCTCTTACTGACCAGCCGTTTTTTTCTTATTCTTTCCAGATGGTTGAAAGAATTCCCATTGCCTTGGCAATATCGCTGAGTGCAATTTTTTCATCATAAAAGGCAGACGCACTGTTAAGCATTGCCCTGTTTCTGGCAAGTTCAGCCTCAAGATAGCGTGTTACAGAGTCTGATCCGCCTTCATATCTCTGTTTGACAAGAACAAGTGATTCGTCTGCCATATCCACGCTTTTGCCTGCCACTTCTAAACGCTGGATTGCGTTTTCATGGTTCAGATATGCCTGTCTCACATCCTGATGAATCGCAAGTTCTGTTTTGTCGAGATTCTTCAGGGCAAGATTGAGTCCATGCTTTGCCATGACAATATCGGATTGCGTTGTGTTTCCTGTGTATATGTCCCAGTTCATGGTCATAGCTGCTGTATAATTGTCACTTCCGCCATTTACTTTAAGATCATCACTTCCAATATACCAGCGGGCATTGAGATCAACATTTGGAAGATATGTGGCGTCTGCTTTTTTCAGAGAGAGCCTTGCCTTCTGAATCATCTCTTTTGCATGGAGTATCTCCGGTCGCTTTTCCATGGCAATCACCACAGCTTCCTGATAGGTGCCAGGAAAGGTTATGGGGCATTTACAGTTTCTTGCAAGTTCAATATCATCATCAGGTCTGTTTCCAAGAAGAACATTAAAGGCATTCGTTGTTGTGGTATAAAGATTCTGGCTCTCGACCAGATCTTTTTTTGCTTCTGAAAGTCTTACTTCAAGAGAGAGAAGATCAGATTTGAGAACCCCTCCTCCCTGAAACCTGACGGTCATGATTCTTGCCTGCTCCTGAACGGTCTCCACAGACTGTTTTGCAATTTTTACATACTCATCAGCCTTTAAAACTGAAAAAAAGAGCTTGATAACTGAAGAGACAATCATGTTTTCAGTTTGGTCTGTAATTGCTCTCTTTTCTCTGACATCCGATTGTGCAACCCTTGTATCCAGTGAGTCTATTCCACCTTTGTATAGATTCAGGTTCACATTGACACCGGTTTGAATATTGGTAAATGTGCCAGGATCGTTAAAATCGGTATTTGGCTGGAAAGACCTCTGGTCAATGGTTTTAAATAGATATGCAGATGGAGCATCTCCGGTGGAGAGTTCGCTGAATAGTGTGACACGAGGTTTGAAAAGTGCGTCTGTTTTTTTAAGTGCTTCTTCGGCAATTTTTACACCATCTCTTGCCATTCCTATGTCAGGATTTTGCTCAAGAGCAGTCTGAATAGCATCCTCAATTGTCAGAATCTCCTTATCAGAGAGCTTAACAGTTGTCAGGCGATGGTTTTGGTTATTGGTGGTGCCGGAAAGCCTGACAGTTCCCTCTGAGTCCTTAGCATGGGCTTTGAGAGCATACAAAGAAATGCACAGGAAACATAAAATTTGCAACATCATAAATACTTTTTTATTCATAAGATACTCCAAGGAAATCCCTATCCCTTCGGGGTAGGGTCGTTGATGTAAATTTCTCCTGATATGATTGTCGTCTTTAAAATAGGAACATAAGCAGCTTTGCTGCAATTAACGTTGGATTGAAATTCCTATACGAAAATAGAACATTTAAAGTAGAGTCGCGGGTTTTTGCTTTATTACCCTCCCTGTTGCTGCAAGTGCGGTGATAATGCAGATCAAGGTGATAGCAATCAGGCAGAACAAGCTGTATTCCCACCTGAATGCCCAGAGCCGTTCAAAGAAAAACCAGGCAATGCCATAAGATGCCGCAATGCTAAGTAGCGTTGCGAAAAAAGCTGCCATAAATCCCAAAAATCCAAATTCAAGCAGAATGATTGCACGGATATCTTTGAATCCTGCACCCAGAACCTTTAAAAGATTGATTTCCCCAGATCAGAAACGGCATTCAAGATGAAATCAGTCAACCAGAAGGGCTAAAAATCCCGGGCTTTTTTTTGATTGATATTCAGCCAGAGCAGTTGACATCTCTGGCAAAGTTTCTTGAATTAAA
>JADGBP010000409.1 GCA_015231395.1 Desulfamplus sp.
TCTTTTTCCACAAAAGCCACTTCCAGAACCTGATCCAGATTCTGAACACAGATAAAATTAATCTTCTTTTTTACACTTAACGGAAGATCATATAGATCTTTTTTATTTTTTTCGGGAATAATAATGGTTTTAATGCCAGCCTGAAGTGCTCCCAGAGCCTTTTCTTTAAGTCCACCAATTGGAAGAACCCTGCCTCGTAAAGATATTTCGCCTGTCATGGCAACTTTATTATCCACAATTCTGCCGGTCAGTGCTGAAATAAGAGCCGTTGCCATGGCAATGCCTGCTGATGGTCCATCTTTGGGGATTGCCCCTGAAGGTACATGAATGTGAATATCCTTGTTTTCAAAGTCATCTTTATCAATTCCAAAGCGTTCCATATTGGCTTTGGTGTATGTAAAGGCAGCTCGTGCAGATTCCTGCATAACCTCGCCAATCTGACCTGTAACTGTCAACTCTCCCTTGCCATGACAAAGGGAAACTTCAATATATAAAACCTCTCCGCCAAATTCAGTCCATGCAAGACCGGTAACCAGCCCTGACTGACTCTCATCTTGATCCATATCTATCAGGTAAATCGGAGGTCCGAGAAATTTTGTCAGACCCTGTCGTGTAACATTGAATTTTCCCTTTTCCCCCTCGGCAACCTGTCGGGCAATTTTTCTGCATATTGTGCCAAGTTTTCGTTCAAGTTCCCGCAGACCAGCCTCCATGGTATATTCAGAGATCACAGTATCCATTGCACCGTCAGAGATATAAATTAATCGTCTTGTCAAGCCGTTTTCCTTGATCTGTCTGGGTAAAAGATGCTTTTTGGCAATAAGCATCTTCTCTTCACGGGTATATCCTGTAATTCTGATTACCTCCATCCTGTCAAGAAGTGCAGATGGAATGGTGTCTGTAATATTTGCCGTGAGCACAAACAGAACTTTGGAAAGATCAAAGGGCATATTCAGATAGTGGTCGCTGAATTCTGAATTTTGTTCAGGATCAAGAGCTTCAAGAAGAGCAGACGAAGGGTCTCCTCTGAAGTCATTGCCAAGCTTGTCTATCTCGTCCAGCATAAAAACAGGGTTATTGGTTCCACACTGACGCAATCCCTGAAGAATACGTCCTGGCATGGCACCAATATAGGTGCGTCGATGCCCCCTTATTTCAGCCTCATCTCTTATACCGCCCAGTGATATTCTTACAAACTTGCGTTTCATTGCCTTGGCAATTGCCTTTCCTAAGGATGTTTTACCTACACCAGGGGGGCCGGAAAAACAGAGTATCTGTCCTTTCATTGCAGGATTGAGTTTGCGGACACTTAAATATTCGAGGATTCTCTCCTTTACCTTATCAAGCCCGTAATGGTTATGTTCAAGAACCTTAGCAGCTTTGTCGATCTCAAGGCTGTCTTTGGTTGATTTGTTCCAGGGCATCTCTACAATACAGTCAAGATATGTTCTTATAATACCGGCTTCTGATGAATCAGAATGCATCTGATCTAAACGTTTAACCTGTCGTAATGCCTCTTTTTCACAAGTTTCCGGCATTTTAGCCTTCTTGATTTTTTGAAGAAATTCTTCAATTTCCAGAAGTTTATCATCTCCATCTCCAAGCTCGCGATGAATCGCCTTCACCTGTTCGCGCAGGTAATAGTCACGTTGAGTTCTTGAGATTTCATCTTTTACATGTGTCTGGATTTTAGCCTGTACCGTTGAAAGCTCAAGTTCTCTGGCAAGAAAATCATTAACTTTTTCAAGCCGTTTTTTCTGATCTGTTGTTTCAAGGATATCCTGGGCATCCTGAACCTTGAGCCTTAAATTTGATGCCACAAGATCAGCAAGTTTACCTGGAGACTCAATCTGCTCAAGCAAAATCCCTACATCACCGGATAGTTCTCCCCTGAGTGCCAAAATTTTTTCACTACTCTCTCTTACGTTACGCATCAGGGCTTCCACTTCAATGCCAACTTCTTGAATTTCAATATCTTTTATGATCTCTATCTTTACCTTGAAACAAGAACGCTTTTTTTCAAATTTTTCAATTCTGCCCTTGATAATTCCCTGAATCAATGCCTTGATGCGTCCATCCGGAAGCTTTAGCATCTTTTGAATCCGCCCTACTGTACCCACGGTAAAGAGATCTTCGGGACCAGGATTTTCAAGATCAGAATCTTTCTGTGCTGAAAGGAAAATATATCGATCAGTTTTGGCAGCCTCTTCTATTGCTTTGATAGATTTATCACGCCCCACAAAAAGAGGTAAAAGCATGTCCGTAAAAATGACCACATCCCTCACAGGCATCATAGGAAGCTGTGTGGGGATATCATCAATATTCCCCTCTTTTTCAATCAGTTCTATAATATCATCAATATCAGTTTCTGCCATTTTGGCTCCTTTTCTATATACTGGGTGGCATTCTTCAGAAATTGTCAGCTACTTTATGAGAAACACCTCAGAAAATATCAGCTATTTTATGAAAAATACCTCAATTTTGAATTTTTTCTAACAATAACGCATTATATCTGTTTTACAATATCATGATGAACATAATTTTCATGACTTTTTACCGATATATTGATACTTACATATTTTTTGACATATGAATTCAAATTTTGACATATGAAAATTCAAATGAGTTTAGCCTTTTTGCATTTTTATTGAACTTA
>JADGBP010000040.1 GCA_015231395.1 Desulfamplus sp.
AACTGGATATTTGGAAGCCATGAATTTTAGGTGTTTTTCAAGAGTTCTTGGTATGTAGTCCATAATAATATCCTGTTTTTTTAATTTTATTCGGCATCCTTCATATCACCCCAAAAGTAGTTTACACTTTTTTTGAGGCACTTCCCTAAAAATGGGGTTCTTGATTCATAAAGTGTAAACTGGCAAATGAAGGATGCCTTTTATTCTATCTAAATATAGTATTTAAGCCGTTGGGCTAAAGCCCTCGGCTACCCCATAAAAGAAGCCCGCTTAAGCGGGCTTGGGTATAATTTAGCCCTGAGCTTCAGCTCTGGGCGATAAAAAATGCTGCAACTTATTGATATATTATGTATTACATAAAAATGGACAAATTACAAATTTAATTTGAAATTTGTCCAAAAGTAAGGGGCTTAAAATTTTTTTAATGAATCACCGCAACCCCGAAAAAGCCAGAGCAAACTCATCATCACTTGTATCAGGTGTGAAAACATCAAATAATCTGCCTTCATAAACTACTGCAATCCTGTCACAGATGCGTTTAAGTTCCTCCAACTCTCCTGAACTTATAATAATGGTCATGCCAAATGTTTCATGGGCTTTAACAAGAAGAGTCAATATCGCCTCTTTACCTGCAATATCAATGCCTCTTGTTGGTTCACTCACAAACAAAATATCAGGCTGCATGGTAAGAGCTGCTGCAATGCACACCTTCTGCTGATTGCCTCCGCTCAACTCTCCTGCTTTTTGGTCAATAGAAGAGCATTTTATATCAAGCTCATCTACAAACTTTTGAGCGTGTTTACGGCAGGCGGTTTTGTCTTGAAACCTCATAAAAGCAGGAATAAACCGTTTTGCACCGTTGGATATTGAGAACATGTTTTTATTCTGCATTGATGCAAAAGTTATGTTGTCCATGATTGAGTGATCCATAAGAAGCCCAAGATTTCGCCTATCTTCAGGTACTAACCAGATATTTTTTTTGATCATCTTCCGAGCCATCTCTGTTCTCCTGACTCTCTTTTGGTCATATCTCTCATGATCATGGAGAGTTATCTGATCATCATACAGAGTTAGTTTCCCACTTGTAGGATATAGCCCCATGATACCAGCACCCAACGCATTCCTTCCGTGTCCTGAAAGTCCTGTTATTCCAAGAATTTCACCTTTATGGACAGTCAAATCAAGACCATTAAGAGCATCTCCAGGTTTGTCCACTGTAAAATTCGATGTTATTATAATTGATTGACTATGGTTTTTCTCTGCATGAATATTTTTATTAGCAGATAATCTTCTCAATTTTTTTGTTTTGGCATTAGCAGATAATTTTCTCAATCTTTTTGTTTTGGCAACACTGCCACCCACCATAAGGTGAGAAATTTTATTTAAACTTTTGTCATTATTTATATCATTATTGCTTAAACTGCCTGCAACCTCACCACCCCTTAATACCGTTATCCTGTCGCAAAGAGATACAAGCTCTTCAATTCTGTGCGAAACATAGAGTATTGATGTCCCTCTGTCTGCGATTTTTCTTACAGCACCCATGAACTTCTCTGCCTCTGTTTTATTCAGCACGGCAGTTGGTTCGTCAAGCAGCAGCAGGGTTAAATCCTGTCGGCTCATCTCTCTGGCAATCTCGATAAACTGCCTTGTACTTACCGATAACGAGCCTGTAACCATATCTTCAGGTATAGAGATGCCTATTGATTCGAGTATTGAAGAAGCTGTCTGAGTGTTGATTTTTTCGTCTATGCAGGCAAAGTTTTTTCCAAACAGCTTTTCAGTAAATGGAATAATCTTCTCTCTTGTAAGGGTGATATTTTCTGCAACAGTGAGGGTTGATAAAAGGGCAAATTCTTGATGCACCATGCCAATACCAAGTAACATGGCTTCTTTTGGAGACGAAAAGTTGAGGAGTCTTTCACTTTCACTCAATGATCTATTTGTAGGAGTTTGAGATTTAACAGGTGATTGATTTTTATTAACAGGCGATTGATTTTTATTAACAGGTGATTGATCTTTATTAACAGGTGATTGATCTTTATGATCTTTAAAAATAATCTCACCTGAAAAACCGCCTGTTTGATGGATTATTGGCTGACCTGAGAGGATATTAAGAAGAGTGCTTTTTCCTGAACCATTCACACCTGCAAGACCATGAATCTCTCCAGGGTGAATGGTCAAGTTTACATTTTTTAAGGCATGATAATTGCCGTAGGCTTTACTGATATTTTGAAGTTTAAACAAAATTAATAAAAAACAGAATCCATTATAATAAGAAAATAGTTGTTAAGTTCCGGTTTCATCTTATCAAAATAGACATCAACACCAGCAACCTTTTTTGCAATGGGTGTAAGATTTTCAATAGTGAGACCTTTAAGTTTGCCATCTATCATCTGCATTGCAACCTCAGTTGAGAACTCGGGGAAGAAATAACCAACAGGCACTGGCCAGGTTGAGAGGCGACCTGCACATCCTGCGGCAGCAGCTTTATCTTTTATCATAGCATTAATTTTATCAAAATCTCCAGCATTTTGTTGGCTGATCTCAAGCTCCATTGCTGCTGGAAAACCTTGTGTTGGTGTTGGGCAACATTGCTCTGCCATTATAAATTTTAGCTCTAATGCTTTTGAAATAATAACATCCTGCATTGGGCAATTTGTCCCAAATATACAGGTATCTTTTCCATATTTAGCAATCTGACGTGGAATATCTTCCTGAAGAAACTGAAGCATTGGAGTTGCACCAGCACCTGTTGTTGGATCAGGTGTATTTAAGTCAACAAATTTCATTCCAAGACGTTCAGAAGTCTCTTTCATCATATCGCGTCTTTTGGCAAGTACCTCTTTTGCCATGTGTGTTGGAAATGAGTAGTGGATAAATGTTTTAGCACCCATTTTTTGGGCTTTTTCAGGTATTGTAATGCCTCGTTTTATCCAATTGGTATCAAGGCAGAGATCAATATATTTTGCCATCATATCTGGATCATCCCAAATTGGTGCTGTGATTACAACTATATCTGGTCTTTTCTGCTTAATTTTCTGGATTGCTGGCAAAATCCCAGAATAACCAGCACAAATTATTATCGCCTTTATATCTTTCTGATCACCAAGACTCAATATCTGGGTGATGGCTGTCTCCTGCTCATCCTGAAAGTTTTCTGGTAGCGAAAGATGTTTAATCATTCCAGGGTATTTTTCAGATACCCTTACAGCTCCCCTGAACTCATCCTCACTTGCAGAGAGAGTTGGGGTTACAATACCTATTCTGTAAGGCTTGGCTGAATCTGCAGCATGAGTTTTTTGTGCAAACTGGAATGAAAAAAAACAAGTCATAATAAAAAATAGTAGTGCTGATCGTGTAAATACTTTCTTCATTTTTTCTCCTTAATTATTTTTTTGTTATTCTTTACTACAAAATACTAAACTGTAGAAACTTAGGGCTGTTGTGTCTCTACTTTAACATCTCCAAAAACGCCTCGATTCTGGTTTCAAGCTGTCCCAAATCATTTTGTGAATAGTCAGTCTTAATTTTTAGATATGGGCGGTCAAATCTCTGGTTTACAGCCTCCTGAATCTGAAAAGATTCAACATTGTAGGTGTGACAGCCGTCCCATATAAGTTCAACAACCCCATCAACTCTATATTCATCTATTATATTTCCGATTAAATCTTGACGTTTTGTATTTGGTGTCATGCAGGCACAGGCAATTTTAAGAGAGCCTTCTGCCAATGCCCGAATTGGATCAATAGTTTCGTCAATTAATTTACCAACAGATTTCAAACCGCCACAGGTTTCCATTGCCACTACAACTCCGCCAAGATTTTCAATAAGATGCAGCACCTTTTTATTAGTGCTTGGGCAGCCTGTTAGTAAAATTTTGGGTCGTTTTGCCATATTGTCTAAAAAATCATTTTTTTTAATAATGGAAACGGGGCTATCACTGAACAACACTTTTTGATTAGATTTTGTGTTATTTGAAGATGAATATGCACGATCTTTAATCATCTCAATAGCCTTTTCCATATCGGAAATTCTATTTTCTATATCAATCTCAAATCCACCACTACCTATGATATTATCAAGTTCTAATCCATAAACCAATGGAATATCGCCTGTATTGAGCTTAAATACTGCTTCTATTGTGCTGCGAAGTCTATTGTACAGCTTGATTTGATTTTTAAGATTTGATTCTGTGATGGAATTGCCTGTTTTCTCTTCCAAAAGAGAGGCGGCTTTACGAAGTTCATTTTCCCAATAATCAATACTTTCAGAGGTGCCTGCTGTCTGAGGTAGCTGCAAAAGATGAAGAGGTTTGATTCGGTTTAAAAGCTCAAACATCTTTTTTTTGCCGTCACAAGTGGCATCTGCAAGTAAAAAATCTGTCATGTGAAAGTAAGGGCAGGAGTCCGCGACTGCATGACCATAACTGGATTTGATGAGTGGACAGAGATTGGCAGGCAGATGGGCTTCAGCAGCCTGAAAAGGCTCTTCACTTCCAGAGCATAAAGCTACTGGAATAGCACCAGCAGCAGCGATTAACTCTCTTGGTGTAAAAGCACAGTATATTCCGACAATTTTAGTACCAAGAGAGCTTTTTTCAACTGTCCGGGCATAAATATCCTCTTCAATTTCTTTTGTGTAGGTGCTATTGAATAACTGGTATGGAAGCATTTTTTTGATTCGCCTAAATTGAAATCAGTTCAATAAAAAAGTTAAAATAAAAAAAATGTGAATAGATACGTTTCTCTAATTCGAATGTCAAATTGATAATTGCTATGCTTTTGAGTTTTCATAATGAAATTATCAATTTGCATCTTAACTCTTTTTTTTCTATTTCTTTTATTTTCTGAATTTACGTGTCTTTTTTTCAACTCTAAACTAAACGTTCATGGTCAAATTGGAATCAGTCCACCCCCGACCATGAAAAAACAAATGTGTTTTTATGGTAACGGCAAGGTAAATATGTATAGATTGATTAATACAAATATAAAAAGGAGACGACCATGCAAAGAAGTGGAAAAGTAGTTGTGGTATCCCATTGTCTGTTAAATGCCAATGCAAAGGTCAAACCTCTCGCACTCTATCCAGGTGTGCTTTGTGCAGCATTGAACAGCTTTATCCAAAATGGATTTGGTTTAATTCAGTTACCCTGTCCTGAAACCAGTTATCTTGGCATAAACCGTTGGGGCATGTCCAAAGAGCAGTATGACCATCCTAATTTTAGGCAACATTGCCGGAATATCCTGATACATACAGTAAACCAGATAGAAGCATTATCTGTTTCAGGATGTGAAATAACCTGTGTGATTGGTGTTGACGGCAGCCCGAGCTGTGGTGTCAACCTGACATCGTCAGGACTTACAGGAGGGGTAATCAAAACTTTTGAAGATATTGAACCACAGATTAAAAAATCAGGATCAGTTAAAGGCAGCGGGGTATTTATGGAAGAATTAAAGGCAATGCTTCAAAAACGCAATATTTCATTGCCCTTTAAAGCGGTGGATGAACACCATCCTGAGAACCTGATTGATTGATTTTTGTAACGGTTTGAACCATATTGCAGAAATGGCTCAAAGCTATAAAACAGACGGAGTTATTCATTACGGCTTGCAGTTTTGCCAGCCATATATTATGGAGTCAATTCCAGTCGAAAACTGTGAACGGAACAGGATTTAAAAAAATGAATTACGCAGGTATTGATATTGGATCTCGCACCATTGAAATTGTTGTGGTAAATGATTCTGGTGAGATAATTTGTAGTCTTGAATCAGACACAGGATTTGATCCAATAGCAGAATCTCGTAAGCTGCTTGATCAGATTGACAATAAAGGCATTAAATATGAGCGTATCATGGCTACTGGTTATGGTCGCACCCTGTTTGAGGTTGCATACGAAAGTGCGAGTAATGCAAATGATAACGTCATAAAACCATTCTCCGCCACAGCAGAGATTCGCACCGTAACAGAGATTAAAGCTCATGCACGTGGTGTAGTTGCCTTTTTTCCTCATGCCTCAACGATACTTGATATTGGAGGGCAAGATAGCAAAACAATTGCCCTGAATGAAACCGGCAGGGTGAAAAAATTTGAAATGAATGATCGATGTGCAGCCGGAACCGGCAAATTTTTAGAGATTATGGCGAAAACTCTTGGATTTACTATTGATGAGTTTGGCAAAGAGGCACTTTTTGCCAAAAACGATTTGACTATTAATAGCATGTGCACAGTGTTTGCAGAATCAGAAGTAACCTCGCTGATTGCAAAAGGTTCGGATCGCCGTGAAATTGCAAAAGGCGTTCATATCAGTGTTATGAAACGGGCAGCAGGCATGATAAACCGTGTCAGGACAGAAAGAGGTATTTTTACAGAAAGAGATGATTTCATTGTTTTTACAGGCGGTGTGGCAAAGAACCAGTGTATGGTAAAACTGCTTTCTAAAAAACTTGGCTGTGATATTTTAGTGCCAGATAATCCGCAGATGATCGGGGCGTTTGGTGCAGCCCTGATTGCTTCCGAGCAACTATGAATGAGGGGTTTGGTTAATTCTTCCGATGCTTCAAAAACTCAGCCGAATAATTAACTAAACCACCTCAAATAACCCTGAAATAGGTGGTTTGAGTTCTGCGACATGCTTTATATAGAGCGTGTCGCACAAAACAGAGCTGTGTATGTCTGAAATGTGTAATTTTTTAGGAGTTATGATTTGGAATTGGAATTGGAAATCAAACAAAAACGGACAATTGTTAGACTTGTACTAATCAGTGGTGTGGTGATTTTTTTGGATCAGTTGACAAAATATATGATTTCAACATCCCTGCTTCTACATGAGACGATTACCGTCACCCCGTTTTTTAATATTACTCATGTGCTGAATCCCGGGGGAGCGTTCGGGCTTTTTGCAGACCACTCTGCTGTGGTGAGAAAGTTTTTCTTTCTGTTTGTATCTTCTGCGGTAGCCTGCGTGCTTCTTTGGTTTTACAAAAAAGCAGCAGATGGCTATCCCATTCTCGCATCAGGGCTGGCAGCTATTTTCGGTGGTGCTGTCGGAAATCTCATTGACCGGTTCCGGTATGGAAAAGTTGTGGATTTTTTAGATTTTTATATTGGCTATTATCACTGGCCAGCATTTAATTTGGCAGACAGTGCCATCTGTGTAGGAATGGCTATTTTTGTCTATCATGTTTTGTTCAATAAGGTTCCGGAATTTTAAATATGGAAGAGTTAAAATATGGAAGAGTTAAAGTATGAAAGTGTTGATCTGCTGATAAAAAACGGAATTCTCCTAACCATGGATTCTCAGATGAGACGCTTTGAAAACGGATATGTTGCAGTTAAAGATGGTCAGATTGTGGAAATAGGCAGTAGCAGTATTGGGCAAATAGACAGTATTAGGCAAATAGGCAGTATTGAGGAAAAAGGCAGTATTTGGGAAAAAGGTAATTTTACAAACTCTACCATGCAAGCAACCGAGGTTATTGATGCAAAGGGCGGTATTATCATGCCGGGACTTATTAACAGCCATACCCACGCGTCAATGACACTTTTCCGTGGTCTTGCCGATGATCTGCCTTTAATGGAGTGGCTCAACAACCATATTTTTCCGGCTGAAGCAAAATTGACCCCAGAGCGGGTATATATTGGAGCAAAGCTTGCCTGTGCAGAGATGGTCCTTTCTGGTACTACCTGTTTTTGTGATATGTATCTGTTTGAAGATAAGGTGGCTGAGGCTGCTTATGACTGTTCAATGAGGGCTATTGTGGGCGAGGTGCTTTATGATTTTCCGTCTCCGTGTTACGGCCCCATTGAACAGGGATTTGAATATGTTGCTGCAATGATGGAAAAGTGGAAACCAAATTCATTGATGAAACCCAATTCATTGATTACGGTTGCAGTTGAGCCACACTCTACATATCTGTGTGCTCCTGAACTTCTTCAAAGAGCCGTAGAACTTGCCCGTGAAAACCAAAGTCCCCTGATTATCCATGTGGCAGAAACCTTAAGCGAATGTGCCAAAATCAAAGAGAAATATGGCGTTACCCCTACAAGATTTTTAGCAGATCTTGGTGTTCTTGGGCCTAATCTTGTTGCATGTCATTCGATCCATTTAACAAAAGAGGATATGGAACTCTACAAAGCCTTTGATGTCAAGGTTGCCCACTGCCCTGAAAGCAATATGAAACTTGCCTCTGGTGTTGCACTTGTACCACAGATGCTGAAGAATGGCATATGTGTAGGGCTTGGAACTGACGGGTGTGCCAGTAACAACGATCTGGATCTGTTCCTTGAGATGGATACAGCAGCAAAACTTCACAAGGTCTTTTCCATGAACCCAGAGGCATTGAAGGCTGAAACAGCACTTCAGATGGCAACCATAAACGGTGCAAGAGCGTTGGGTCTGGATAGCATCACAGGTTCTCTGGAGGTTGGCAAACGGGCAGATATAATTATTGTAAATACATCGGCTCCTCATATGGTACCCATGTATAATCCTTATTCCCATCTGGTATATTCTGCCACTGGAAATGATGTTTCAGTAAGTATAATTGACGGCAAAATTGTTATGAAGAATCGAA
Organism: Desulfamplus sp.; assembly: GCA_015231395.1. Taxonomy (GTDB): domain Bacteria; phylum Desulfobacterota; class Desulfobacteria; order Desulfobacterales; family Desulfobacteraceae; genus Desulfamplus. The sequence continues at coordinate 8,577 of JADGBP010000040.1, forward strand.
AACTTCTTACAATGGATGTTGAGAGTGTCATGGATGAAGTTCAAAAGATTGCTGCTGATATTATGTAAAAACTTTGGAGGGTTATTCCAGAGGTCTATTATATAGTTTTCCAGATAATTAAATTGGCAAGAGTACTGTAGGGGCAACCCTTTGTGGTTGCCCCTCAAAATTGAGAATGCCAAAATATTTTTCTGGAAGTCTATAAAAACTAAATCATTCAGTAAAAGGAGCTTTATGTTGATTAATAAACCAAGAAAATCTTGGGTATCGGGTATTCTTACATTTCTAACAATCGGATTAGGGCATATTTATTCAGGACACGCACAAAAAGGTATTATTTTATTTTTTGGGCAATACATACTATCATTTTTATGTTTACTCACTTTTTTTTTCTACACCAATCTAATTGTTATTTTTGGGTTTCTTGCAATCGTAATTGTATATTTTATTTGCTGTTTGATTGATGCAATAAAACTATCCAAAGCAAACAAAGCTGCTTATGAATTAAAAAAATATAACCGATGGTATTTTTATCTTATTTTCTGGATATTATCCGCTTTTGTTATCCAGCCAGTTGCTTCCAATGCCATTAAAAAAAATTTGATTCAAGCATACAAAATTCCTGCGAGCTCATTAGAACCGACATTGTTAATAGGCGACCATCTTCTTGCCAAAAAAAATACAATAATAAAATCAGAGTTTAAGAAAGGGGATATAATTATTTTTCCATATCCAGAAGATCCTTCAAAAGATTTTATAAAACGCATTGTGGCAGTTGGCGGGGAAACAATAAAAATCGTAGATAAAAAAGTATTTGTAAATGGAACGCTGATTAATGAGCCATATGTAATTCATAAAGATCCGACTATCATTCCTGAAAATTTTTCTACAAGAGATAATTTGCCATTATTTAAAGTTCCCAATGGTTCACTATTTGTTATGGGAGATAACAGAGATAACAGTCACGACAGCAGATTTTGGGGAGTTGTCAAAAACTCTGATGTAAAAGGCAAGGCTTCCATTATTTACTGGTCATGGAATAAGGAAGGCTATACAATACGTTGGGATAGAATCGGAACAACTATAAATTAATTACAACTGTGGCAACAATATATTCTATTCGCAAAGAAAAAATACTATTCAGGTTTTTATTGACAAGGTTTTTTGTGTGTTTTAAACGTGGCGGACATAACAGATTCCAATGATTGAAAAAACAATGATTGAAAAAAGAACATAAGCAGCTTCGTTGCAATTATTTCAAGATTGCAATTCCTGAATAAGAACAAATAGTCAAAGCAGTTAACAAGGAAATTAACAATGATTAAAGCCAATAAACATTACAGCAAACTGAATGCATCATACCTGTTTTCTGACATTGCCAAACGGGTGGCGAAGTTTCAGGCAGATAATCCAGATACCAAGATTATTCGTCTGGGGATAGGAGATGTTACAAGGGCGTTGCCGGATGCATGCATCAAAGGGTTTCAGCAAGGTGTTGCAGATATGGCAAATGATACTACCTTCAGGGGATATGGCCCTGAACAGGGGTACTCATTTCTGCGTGAAAAAATTGCCGCAAATGATTTTCAGGCAAGAGGGGCTGATATCGATTCAGATGAGATATTTGTAAGCGATGGAGCCAAGTGTGATACAGGCAATTTCCAGGAGCTTTTTGCAACTGATATCAAGATCGCGATTCCTGATCCTGTCTATCCTGTCTATCTGGACACCAATGTTATGGCAGGCAGAACCGGCAAGTTTACAGATGGCAGATATGAGGGCATCACCTATTTAGATTGCACAAAAGAGAACAATTTTCTGCCAGAACTTCCCAAAACACCGGTTGAACTTATATATCTTTGTTTTCCAAACAACCCCACTGGCACTACCATTACAAAGAGCGAGCTTAAAAAATGGGTGGATTACGCCAAAGAGACAAAGGCTTTGATACTCTTTGATGCAGCTTATGAAGCCTTTATCAGGGATGAGGAGATTCCTCGTTCGATCTACGAGATTGAAGGTGCAAGGGAAGTTGCTGTGGAGTTCAGAAGTTTTTCCAAAACAGCGGGATTCACCGGCACCAGATGCGGATATACTGTTGTTCCAAAAGAGTGCATGATCTTTGATGAACAGGGCAGCAAAATATCTCTTCACGCGATGTGGCACAGAAGGCAAAGCACCAAATTCAATGGAACATCATATCCTGTACAGAAAGCTGCGGAAGCCATTTATTCTGAAGAGGGGCGTATTCAGGTTAAAGCTCTTGCATCATATTATCTTAAAAATGCTGAACTGGTTCGGCTTGCCATGGCAGATTTGGGATTTGAATTTGTAGGAGGAGATAACTCGCCTTACATCTGGATTGACGGCAAAAGAGATTCATGGCAATTTTTTGATATGCTTCTTACCCGTGCAGGAATTGTCTGTACTCCGGGTGCAGGATTTGGAAAGTGCGGTCAGGGATATATCAGAATCAGTGCGTTCAATAGCCGTGAAAATGTAGAT
>JADGBP010000410.1 GCA_015231395.1 Desulfamplus sp.
AAGCAATGGTATCTGCAAAGTTTGATGGAGCTTCCGCAAGAGCCTTGAGATTCTGAAGAAGATTTTTGGAGATGGTGCCGGACTGTTTGGCATAGTTATGAAAGGCTTCAGCAACAGTTCTCACTGCAGCCTCTGTTTTTGCCTTTTCCATTTCAAATTCTATAAATGGGATAAATTTAACTGAAAGATAGCCTTCTGATGAATTGTCATGGATACTTCTGATTCTGCCCCGACGCAAACCTTCAACAAGAATTTTAACTGTACCGTCAGGAAGACGGAGAATCTGGGTGATAGATGCTTCAGTACCTGTAAGATACAGGTCATTGAGTTTGGGCTTTATGATGTCAGGATCGCTCTGGGTTACAAGAAAAATTCTTTTGTCCCGTACCATTGCGTAAGAAAGGGCATTGATTGATTTGGTTCTTCCGACAAATACAGGAGTCACCATATGGGGGAAAAGTACAATATCTCGTAATGGAAGAAGGGGCAGTTCTCTAATTAATTCTGGCTGAGAACCATCGGGGTTGAAAAATTTTGATATATTGATCATCTTTATATAGAAGGTCTCTGTATGTGTTAAGTACGGTTTGAAAATCAAAAGCATCCTGTTCAAGAACAGAATGCTTTTTGGAATGTTTTTTACTGTGAAAACACATTGTAGTTTACTCTAAAAACACATTGTGATTTTCATGGTCGGTGGTTACTTAACCCCCAGCCATGAGAGTTTACCATCAAAATGCTTTTTTTTTTCACTTATGCCTGTTTTTTTGCCTGTTCAAACAGAAGAATGGGTTGCTCATGATTAAGCACAACCTCCTCCCCTACAATACACTCCTTGACATCAGTGATGGACGGAAGCTCATACATAATATCCAGCATGGTCTCCTCCATGATAGCCCTAAGACCTCTGGCACCAGATTTTCTAATTACAGCCTCTTTTGCCATTGCAATCAATGCTTCATCTGTAAACTGAAGATTTATTCCTTCAAATTCAAAAAGTCTTTGATATTGTTTGACAAGTGCATTTTTGGGTTCAGTAAGAATCTTGATAAGAGACTCCTGGTTAAGTTCCCCAAGTGATGCAATTACCGGAAGTCTTCCTAAAAACTCAGGAATCAGTCCAAAACGAATCAAATCTTCTGATTTTAACTTCTGAAGCATCTCGCCAATTGGTTTTTCCTTAGTGCTGGTTACGTTTGCACCAAAACCCATGGATTTATTGCTGATTCTTCGCTCAATAACCTTTTCAAGACCATTAAAGGTTCCTCCGCAGATAAAAAGAATATTTGAGGTATCCACTTTAACAAAGTCCTGCTGAGGATGTTTACGACCTCCTTTTGGAGGAATGCTTGCAGTGGTTCCTTCGATAATTTTCAGCAGAGCCTGTTGAACGCCTTCACCTGAAACATCTCTGGTAATGGACGGGTTATCTCCACGCTGGGATATCTTGTCTATTTCATCAATATAGATTATGCCCCGCTGTGCTTTTTCAATGTCATAGTCTGCATTTTGAACCAGTGCAAGAACAATGTTTTCAACATCTTCACCCACATACCCTGCCTCAGTAAGAGCTGTTGCGTCAGTAATGGTAAACGGGACATCAAGAAACTTTGCCAAAGTCTGGGCAAGAAGGGTTTTTCCGCAGCCAGTGGGGCCGATAAGAAGGATGTTGCTCTTCTGAATCTCAACTTCGTCTTTTTTGTTAAGCTTTGTATCAAGACGTTTGTAATGGTTATAGACTGCTACAGAAAGAACTTTTTTAGCGTGATCCTGTTCAATGACATAGGAATCAAGCATTTTCTTGATCTCTCTTGGAGTAAGATTTTTCCTGCTTTTGTCCAACCGTTTGTTTTCTATTTTTTCTTCATCATCAATGATCTCTTCACACAGCCCCACACACTCATTGCATATATATACACTGGGACCTGCTATCAGCTTTTTCACCTCTTTCTGGTTCTTGCCGCAAAAAGAACAGAAAAATTTATCATTATCATCTTTTTTTCTTCGACTCATATTCATGCATCCTTTAAAGGCTCAATCTCTTCTCTGTCAGTCACAACACGATCAACAATTCCATACTCACAAGCTTCAACTCCGGACATGAAAAAATCACGATCAGTATCATTGGAAATCTTTTCAATATTCTGTCCAGTGTGGAAGGACAAAATCTGGTTGAGTACATCTTTCATGCGTAATATTTCATTGGCCTGGATTTTAATATCGGATGCCTGCCCTTGAGCACCTCCAAGTGGCTGATGTATCATAATTCTTGAGTTGGGAAGAGAAAATCTTTTTCCCTTGGCACCAGCTCCAAGCAGAAGTGCACCCATACTGGCAGCCTGTCCCACACATACGGTGGAGACATCGGGCTTTATGTACCGCATGGTGTCATAAATTGCCAGACCAGCTGTGACTGTACCGCCTGGTGAATTAATATAAAAGTTGATATCCTTTTCAGGGTCTTCAGATTCAAGGAATAAAAGCTGGGCAACAATCAGATTGGCTATCTCGTCATTAATAGCCGAACCCAGGAATATGATTCGGTCTTTTAAAAGTCTTGAATAGATGTCGTAGGCACGCTCTCCCCTGTTAGTCTGTTCAACGACCATTGGTATTAAAGGCACTGTGTATCTCCTTTTACTCTTTTTTATC
>JADGBP010000411.1 GCA_015231395.1 Desulfamplus sp.
ATGGGAATATATATTTTGCATAACCTCATGCTTGCCCACGATGTTAGGAATGCTTGTGGATGTTATACTATTCTGTTTATGTACATCCGTGTGTACATCCGTGATAAACTTCATTTTGTTTTGCTCATCTTCACGGTGTGCAATGAGCCTGTCTAATTGATTCTTGTATTTTTTGAGCTTCTCATCTTTCTGTGTGGAATCAGTGATAACCCGTGTTATACTAATCACCATTGTTGATTTAAGTACGACGATACTCGCATTCAGTTCAGCCAGAAATATGGTTCCGTCCTTTCTTAGAATGCAGACTTCAAATGCCCCCCGTCCATTATTTTCCAGTAACTGACATCGTTCTTTAATAGCCATTGAATCCGAATCACAGACTATATCTTTGGGATGCATTGTAAGTAATTCTTCACGGGAATATCCTGTATTAATGCATAATGCTTCATTAACCTGAATAAAAGGTCCTCTTAAATAACTAATAGATACCCCATCTCTGATATTGTAAAACATGGCATTTAAGATAGCTTGATATTTTCGATTTGATTCTGCAAGCTTAAGGAGATTCTTTATTTTTAGTCTCACAATCTCTATACATAATGGTCTGGTTATGTAATCAACGGCTCCACTTTCAAATGCCCTGATTATGCTTTTGGTATCTGAGCCATAGTGCATCGTGATAAAAATAATGGGGATATCCTCTGCACAAGGTTCTTTTTTGAGATGATAGGAGAGTTGATAGCCATCAATTGAAGACATTGGTATATCAATCAGAATAAGGTTAGGTGCAATGCTGGATCCAACGCATTCAAAAACTTCATCAAAAGTTTTTCTCACAAGTATTTTATATTCCGGGTCTGATTCAAGTATTGCCAATAAAGTTGATAATACAGGAGTATCCTCGCACACGATCAGAATTCTATAAGCCTTTTTTTGCATATTTACCTCTTTACGTTATAAATCAACATCAACTATTTTTTATCTTTATGTAAAATCTGAATCCGTGGCACGCTTTTTGATATATCTTGAAATCATTGGAAAAAATCTATTTGTTACTTCACCTGCGAGGTGAAAGCCAAAATGAAGTTTTCTTAATAATTTCAACACCCCTCAATTTTCATGCCACGGATTCAGGTAAAAATACTATCACAAGATAAACAGAAATAAAAGGAAAGTGTCATAAAAAAACGAAGGCAAATCAGCAACATTTTTCGGCTTGCTCACTTTTTGGGACTCTTTAATTTGCTCCCAAATCCTGTCAGGGCAAGTAATTTGATCGATATTGCCAGTCCCAAAAATTGAGCAAAAAAAATGATTCAAAAAGCGGTTTTTTGGACACCCCAAGTTTACACTTTCTGAAGTAAGAACCCCGTTTTTTTTGGAATTATCTCAAAAAAGTGTCAACTACTTTTGAGGTGATATGAAGGATGCCCTTATTATCAATCGTTATCATCGGACATAAGCAGCTTCGCTGCAATTATTGCAGGATTGAAATTCCGGCACTGTGCCAAGAAGTTAGGCTATGTAAAATTGTTGTCAAAAAAGTTTTAAGTAGACCTAAAATGCTCTACAAAATAACTTTTTTTTCCCGTTATGAAGGAAGAATTCTAAGCATAGAGGCGTTCATTATGATGATGATTCCTCCATCCTAACTTCTTGGCACAGTACCAAAAACTGAGCAAAAAAGATGTGACCATTCACTCCTCCCCTCTATTTTGATGTAACCGTTCACTCCCCCCCCCTCTGTTTTGATAGTCAAAATAGCTAAGTGCCTGATTTTTATATAACCCAATTTTGTATTGGGGAGGGGGGAGTGAACGGTTACATTTTGATAGTCAAAATAGCTAAATGCCTGATTTTTATATAACCCAATTTTATATTGGGGAGGAGGAGAGAATGATTACAAAAAAGAAAAAAGTGGCTCAAAAAGCGGTTTTTTGGACACCCCAGTTTAAAAACTTATGACTCACGAGCACTTTTTAAAAAACTTCAAACCAGTCTTTTGATCTTTTAACCACTCATAACACGTTCTTGATGGTTTCCCTCAGACACTAAGTAGCCTTCTTTACCGTGTTGTAAATGGTTTATCACATACTTTGGTTCCCCATACCTGATGTACACTACCGCTTGTCGTTTTTGTAAGCTTTCCGCTTGTAACATCTGCTTTTATATTAGCAGTTCCTGTGAATGTTAAAGACGCATTGTTTCTGGTGGTTACTGTAGATGTAAAAACAAGATCAATAGAATTACAAGACCATGAACCCGTTAAAGATTCCTGAACTAAATTGTATTCTGCCATATCGCATTTTGTTGGTTCTGGAATAATAGTTCCCCTAGGACCAAGTTTATAACATAAAGGTAAATCCCACTGCTGCTCTTCACCTTCGCCACAAGGATTGTATTTTGTAGGTAAATATCCATAGGTAGAACCAAATGTCTTACCTTCTTCTAAAGAGCAGCTATTATTGTCAATCTTAATAAGTTTTAGAGCATTGCTTTTTCTATCTGCAACTTGAACAACAACATCACCAGCTGAAGCTCCTTGAGGAACAGTCACTTTTAGATTATCTATCTCAAATCCAGTTGTAGAACTTGTAGTCCATGAAGCAGGCTTTGCAGTTACACCACCATTGAAAT
>JADGBP010000412.1 GCA_015231395.1 Desulfamplus sp.
TCATCCAGCTCGCTGTTGAATCCGGTTTTTATCATCTGCCCTTCATTTAGTACCATAGGGGCATCTTCACGGATAGCCTCTTCAATCAGAGAGGATATTATTGTAAGCTCTTCGGTAACCGTATCAATATTATCGGCATCTGTTTTTAAATCAGACTTTCCTTTGAATAGATCAGATTTTAATTTTTTAAGATCATTAATAATGTCAGGAATCTTTAAAAGAGAGTTTTTCAGAAAAATCAGATCTCTTGCATTGCCCTGTCCCATTGAAATTTTACTTCCAAGACGCTCAAGATCATAGACAGATTTAAGTGCGGTACGCAGATTTAATCTGATTCGTTTTTCTTTGAGGGACTCTTCAACTGCATCTAACCTTGCTTCAATCTCACTTTTTTCCTTTAGAGGATAACGCAGCCAGTTTTTTAGAAGTCTTGCACCCATAGCAGTAACGGTTTTATCAAGAAGATGGAGAAGCGAGCCTTTTTTATCACCAGTTTCAATATTTTTGAGAAGCTCAAGATTTCTGCATGATCGGTCGTCAATAACAAGAAAACTGTTCAGAGAATATGGCTGCAGGCTTGTTATATGTTCAGTATCCTGAAGTTGAGTCTCCTGAATATAGGATATAATTGCTCCGGCAGCAGATATTCCTGCATTCATATCTTCACACCCGAATCCCTTCAGACTTCGGGTTGAAAATTTATCCATGAGTCTATTTTTTGCTTCCGGAAGTTTGAAATTGAGCTTTTCAAGATAGGATATACTTTTGCTGGAAAATCTTTTGCGGATATAATGGTAGGCAGGGTCGTTTTTAAAGTTAACAGGAAGCAGGATTTCGCTTGGATCAACTCGAAGTGCCTCGTCTATAAGCGTGTCAGGAATTTTGCCGTTGATTGCTCTGGTCTGGGTTGTCCTGAAGATACCAGTTGAAATGTCAAGCCACGCCATACCTGCTTCACCATCTGCGATTGAGATGGAAAGAATATAATTATTGGAGTTCCTGTCAAGCAGATCCTCATTTAGGATCATGCCGGGAGTAATTACTCTTACAACTTCTCTACGAACAAGCCCCTTGGCAGCCGAAGGCTCTTCAACCTGCTCGCACACTGCGACCTTGCATCCGGTTTCAATCAGTTTTGCAATGTAGGCATCAGCAGCCCGATGAGGGATGCCGCACATGGGAATTGCATCATCTTGCTGTTTGTTTCTGGAAGTGAGGGCAATTTCCAGAATGGCAGAGGCTTTTACTGCATCCTCATGAAACATTTCATAGAAATCACCCATTCTATAAAATAAAATCGCATCAGGATATCTTTCCTTGATGGAAAAGTATTGCTCCATCATAGGAGTGTTTTTTTGAATGGTCATGTTTTTTGGTAAAGCCTATGCTTTGTTACTAATCATGCTTTGTTAAGGTTCACGTTATTTTCAGAAGTGTTCTCACTGATACTTGTGTTGCCCGTTTCTATAAGCAGATGTTGACTATTCTGGGTATCGTCTTGCAGATAGGGGTCGTTTTTAAAGTTATCAAGTTCATTTTTAAGCGAATCTATTGTTTCAATTTGAGCAACAATGGTTTTATTAAGATGTTTAATGGTTTTCATGGATCTGAATTTTGAAACCAAGCCAAGATAACCTGCAATTAAGAACCCAATGACCAGAGAACCACCAAAATAGACTACATTCTCAACGTCCGGTGCTGTCCAGTTCCATGTTTCCACACCAAGACTCAGAGATAAAGGCTGTTTCGTAAAAAAATAGGTTCTGTTCTGATAAATCACAAGTGTTACAAAAACAATTACAAGTAATCCTAAGGTAAGTTTGATTTTTTTCATCAGGGATCTCCGAATTGGCTTTTTATGGTAATTTCAATGTCAAATCAATAAGTTTAACTAAAAATGTTACTGGATAATAGTTCAATAATATATTTTTTTCAATCCTTAGTTTTTTCAAATTAATATTTTTCAAAAAAGGGATTTATAGTTTTCCAGATAATTAAATTGGCAAGAGTAGGGGCAATCCCTTGCGGTTGCCCTTCTTAAAAATTGAGATACCAAAATATTTTTCTGGAAGTCTATAGAACATAGAACCAAATGAGGATTAAACAAAAAAGGGATTTAGAACCAGAGAGGATTAAAAAATATAACGCTGTCACAGCTTTGATTGCTGAACAGGTTCCAGTTAAGTTCATTATGTGGAATTGTTGTCGATATCTCCATGATCGAGATATGAAGATGTGGCAGGATTCCTGACTTTTTCATGGATGTATCCGCGACCGTGCCAAGAATTTGTTCTTTGGTAACAGCCATTCCGGCTTTTAAACATTTATCCGCCATAATATGTGAATAACTCACTACTACGCTTGATTTTTTACAGGCGGATTGCTCAAAATTATGCATTGAGTGTTTGATAATGACAGATTGTCCCAGAAAATCATCACATATATTCAGTATAATGCCGTCCGCCATGGTTGGTATTTTGATATTGGAATCAAAAGAGCAGATATCGCAATCAAATGTTTTATTTGATTTTCTGTAGAAAACAATATCAATACCTTCATGTGGTGCATACCTGTTTCCCCAATCTGCCCACCATTTTTCATTGCTTCCAAACAGCATCCC
>JADGBP010000413.1 GCA_015231395.1 Desulfamplus sp.
TAGGTCTACTTGAAATTTTTTTAACAAAGATTTTACATAGCCTAACTTCTTGGAGCAGTGCCAATTTTCGGTACTTCACCAAGAGGATAGGCTTCTTGGCACAGTGTCCGAATTTCGACATAAACGAAACAACAAGCAGATGGTGGAGCCCGTCAGATAGCCTGCAAAGGAGCATTGTCAAGATTAACCAGGAATCAAAGATGGATATTTTATTAGATGAACCAGCCGATGACCTGACTGATATGATTCATCAAGTTGATATTATAGTTTTCCAGATAATTAAATTGGCAAAAGTAGGGGCAATCCCTTGCGGTTGCCCTTCTTAAAAAGAAGAGATATCAAAATATTTTTCTGGAAGTCTATATTTTAGCAATAACCAGCAGGAGGTGAACCCATGACCGATGCCATAGCACCGATATCACTATTAAAAGCCACCACGGCGTACAACCCTGATTCAGAGAATTTTTCTAATAAACATAAATTAGAATTTGCAGAACTGAATAACGTTGATGATGAAACATCAGCAATCAAGGAAGCTTACAAGGCTAAACCCAGATCAACTAAGGAGAGGGCATAGTTTGAGTAAAAAACAAGGTTTGGTTCAGAATAAATTAACACTTAAAAAAAGGAAAAAAAATGAAAACACAACATCTTTGTGTCGTTATTATACTGGCTCTTACAGCATTAATAACCTGCAATCCATTATTCGCGTCAGACAACCCGAATCCACCTGTATCACATTCCCAATTGACTGATGCTGGCTTGAGTAACAGAGCAAGTCCTGATGCCCAGGCTAATCCGATTGTTTCCAAAACAAATTATATAAATGGCGACATCATAAAAGTTACTTTACCCCCCAATGACTTAAACAAACAAAGATTTGTAGGAATTACAATTCCGGGAGTTGAAGAGCTTTTTCTCATAACTGATTTAAATGAATATTCCTTGTTTGACGGTCAGAATCTATTAAGTTGGGCAGGGCAGGATAAAGCTATAGAACTCGAAGTAACCTCAGATTTTAAAAGAGGCGAATATACTGTCTATTTACTTCAACTCCCAGAGTATGTGGACAATCCATTAGAACAAACAGATTTATGGGAAATTGGAATCACTACTTTTAACGTTAATACCGGCACTTTAAAGCCTGTTGACCTTGGAACAGCCGGAAATTTTGTGATTTTGGCAAAGGCAGCGGTCTCAAATACCGGAATTACTTCAGTTACAGGAAATATTGGAGTGAGTCCGGCTGGGCTGTAGAATTCAGCTATCCCAGAGCAGGCTTGGCTCCTGGCATTTCGTGCCCATGAAAATCATGTTGTTTTAAAGTTTGCTCGTTATCTTGATAACGATGTGACATGGCTTTGCTTTTCCAACCATGAAAACACTCTTGTTTGTGCTTAAATATTTATATTTGTAACGATCTGTGGGAAGATTTCCTCTTTTTTTGAAGTTTTGTTTTGTTGAGGTGCTATTCCCGTATTTTTTTCAAAAAATCAATGGGCACGAAATGCCAGGAACCAATAGCCATCAGATATAGCTGAATTCTACAGCCTAGAGTCCGGCTGCCGCGAGTTACATAACAGGATTTTCACTAATTGCGGATTCCACCAATACTTTTTCAACATCGTCTTTAGTGACTGGCAAAATATATGCGTCCAACTATGCTCCTCCTACTCCAGCTAACATGACTACAGCTATAAGCGACATGGAGACCGCATATACCGATGCCGCAGGACGAACATTACCGGATTTCACAGAATATGGAGCAGGAGATATCAGCGGAATGACGCTTGTTCCTGGTCTCTACAAATGGGGTACCGGACTTTTAATAACAAGTGTTGGCGTTATCCTGTCAGGTAGCCCGAATGATGTATGGATATTCCAGATAGCAGAAGATCTCATCGTTAACAACAGTGCTATTATTACCCTAAGCGGCGGTGCACAGGCAAAAAATATCTTCTGGCAGGTTTCAGGTCAGGCAACTCTTGGAACATCGGTTCAATTCAAGGGAATTATATTAAGCAAAAAGCTGATTTCACTGAATACCGGAACAGAGATGAACGGCAGAGCGTTGGCACAGACAACCGTTACATTGGATAGCAATACTGTTTTTAGCAACGCTGATACACCTGGCACTGCACCGATTGTTTCCGAAACAAATTATATAAATGGCGATATATTAAGAGTTACTTTGCCCCCCAATTATTTAAACCAACAAAGATTCGTAGCAATTACAATTCCGGGATTTGAAGAACTTTTTTTCATAACTACGTTAAATGAAATTTCCTTGTTTGACGGTCAGAATTTATTAAGGTGGGCAGGGCAGGAGAAAGTTATAGAACTCGAAGTAACTTCAGACTTTCCAGAAGGCGAATATACAGTTTATCTATTTCAACTTCCAGCGGGTGTGGACAATCCATTAGAACAAACAGATTTATGGGAACTTGGAAGCACTACTTTTAAAATTAATGCCAGCATCAAACCTGACACTGTAAAATATAGACTTCCAGAAAAATATTTTGATATCTCTTCTTTTTAAGAAGGGCAACCGCAAGGGATTGCCCCTACTTTTGCCAATTTAATTATCTGGAAAACTATAATATCAACTTGATGAATCAT
>JADGBP010000414.1 GCA_015231395.1 Desulfamplus sp.
GAAAAAATTGGATTTATTTTCCCTGTTCATTGGTATGGCCCGCCAAAAAAAATACTTGAATTTATTGATTCTTTGCCGGGTGCTACTTCAAAATATTTGTTTGCTCTTGCTGTATCGGGCGGCCAGGTTGCGAAAGCCCTCATAAAGCTTGAAAAATTTATAAATTCAAAAAAAATGTCGTTGTCGGCAGGTTTTGAAATTGCCATGCCTTCAAATTATATAATTTGGCAAAACGCAGCTCCCAAAGAATTACAGGAAGAAAGATTTGAAAAAGCAAAAGATAAAATTAAACATATTGGGGCAATAGTTAAAACCGGTAAGAAGGAACCACTTGAAAAAGGAGCTCTTTGGGAAAATATATTATTATCCTCATTAAATCCGTTTTTTGTGAAATATGTTGATAAGACCGATAAGAATTTTTGGGTGAATAAAAAGTGTAGTTCTTGTCAAACCTGTGTAAAAATTTGCCCTGCAAAAAATATTGAACTAAAAGATAATAATCCTACATGGCTTCATAAATGTGATAAATGCCTGGCTTGCATACAGTGGTGTCCCCAAAAGGCAATTGAATATGGGAAAAGATCAGTAAAATTTGATAGATATCATCATCCAGAAATACAACTCAAAGAATTGATTAAGTATTGAAAACCTTTTTTATTTATAATGGAGTCGAGTCGAATCAACCCATTAAAATAACCGCAGATCGTTGTTATAATCACCCTCATATCTGGGCTGTTTTGAACTTTTCATGGACAAAAAGAGCGATATATAAAAAATTCCAACATTCAAAATGAACCGGACGAGCCGGTTATTTTGGAAGCTATGCGGTATAGAAAAAATGGATAATAACCAAACTAACTTCCCATATAATTTTAATAGTAGTGCTTGCAAATCATGTCGCGGAAAATGCTGCCGTGGTCTTGGAGGTTATGTTTGGCTTAGTATGGAAGAGTTGGAGAGAATCGCAGAAACAAAAAATATGGATGTCGCCAAATTTGCGAATAAATATGCTCGGCAGGTTGAAGGTAAACTTTCACTGCAAGAGCGTGTTATAAATGGCGAACATTTTTGCTGTTTTTTTGACATGATAAATAGCCATTGTGAAATCTATGAAATTAGACCCAAGCAATGTAAAGCTTTTCCATTTTGGAATCAATTTAAAAAGGATCCTAAAAAACTCTTTCTTGAGTGTCCTGGGGTTACCTTTAAACCAAGCATTTAATAATACGCTGTGCATAACCAAAAAAATGCACCTGACCGCAATAATCTGGTACAACTCGAAGGATTAGTCGTGGGTGGCAGTATTTCCTGCGACAGGTGATATTGGCATTATATGACTTTATGAGAAAACAGAAGTATGCAAAGGCGAATTGGTTGTGGAAATTAGTAATTATGCTGAAAATGGCTGTTGAATCTGATGCCATTCCGCTCATCCAAAGCCAGTTTGACTAAACCGCCCGTCAAACCCGCGCCATGATATGGTATGAATTTGAAAGCAAAGTACAATAGACAAGAGGTATCGCAGTGAAATATACCCGTACATCCACATATCTTATTATTCTTGCAGTAATTCTTCTTTTGATCAATTTTGTTATGGTCTTATTTGTATTTCGGACAGTTAAATTTCTTCAAAACGATGCACAGAGAATAAACCAGATGGGAACTATAAGAGGTTCAATACAGAGGATAACCAAACTTGAACTATCTGGTCAAATTACTTCATTAAGGAATGAGTCTTAAATAACTTACCCATTTCGGAATAGTCCACTGTTGATAGGCGTGTATTCCCGCTTTGTAAATGGGAACTTTATTTCGTGCTCATTCCTAAGTAATCTGACTCAAGAAACTGATTTGCTTATTGAATCATTTCTTATGAATAATGAAGTAAATCAGCTCGGTGAAAGCTATGATGATTTGAAGATAGAACATATTAAAGATATTGAATCGAAATGGCATGATCTCAAAAAATATTTGATAGCATACAGACACAACCGTACGGAAAATCTTTTGGAAAAAATTATAAATAAAAGTGAGGATTGTTGGAAAGCCTCTGATTTTGCTGTTTTAAAAGCACAAACGATTACTGAAAATAAGATTTCGAGAATAAAATTTTTATATATTATTCTTTCAGTATTAGCATTGAACACTCTGATAGTGATATGGGTTGTTTATTCATATGTAAGAAAAAATCTTGAATTCAAAGCATCGCATGATTCACTTACCGGATTGTTCAACAGGCATTCATATGAAAAATTTATTGAAGCAGAACTTGAAAGGAGTATAAGATACAAACACAAATTTTCGCTTATTCTTTTTGATGTTGATTTTTTCAAGAATATTAACGATACATACGGTCACAAAACAGGGGATATAATACTTAAAGAGCTCTCTCAGACAGTTAAAAATTCTATACGTAAAATTGATGAAATTTTCAGGATCGGAGGTGAAGAATTTGCAATAATTATACCTGAAACTGGAATTGACATATCTTCAATAATAGCTGAAAAAGTTCGGGAAGATGTTGAAAATAATTCTTTTTATAAAGATATAAAAGTGACAATAAGTCTTGGAGTTGCTGACTCAAGTTCAGAAAAAACAATATCAGATATTT
>JADGBP010000415.1 GCA_015231395.1 Desulfamplus sp.
CATAATAAAAACTGGCTTTTTTACTCCGCCTTACTGCCGAATCAATCAGGAACTCTGTTCAGGCTGTGGCACTTGCACTAAAAACTGCATAACAGGTGCCGCGATTGTTGAAAAAGATGAGGGCATAAAAGCTGCGGAAGCAAAAGCGGCTGAAATTGCTAAAGCTGCTCTTACGGAAAAAGAAGAAGCTGTCAAAGCCGCAAAAGCTGAAAAAGAAACGGCTGTCAAAGCTGCGATTACTGAAAAAGACGAGGGTATAAAAGCTGCAGAAGCAAAAGCGGCTGAAGCTGTTAAAGCTGCTCTTGCGGAAAAAGAAAAAAACATCAAAACTACGATAAAAAACACAGAAGAAATAATAAAAACCGCAATGGCAGAAAAAGAAGAGGCTGTAAAAGCGGCTCTTAATGAAAAAGAAGAGGCTATCAAAGCCGCAAAAAATGAAAAAGAAGCGGCTGTCAAAGCGGCGATTGCTGAAAAAGATGATGTTCTGAAAAAATTGGAAAAACAGCTTGATGAAGCGATATCTCTTACCGAATCAGTTGCCAAAGAGAAAGCTAAAGTTGACCAGAAGTATGAAAGACTAATGGCTCAATGGAAGAATACTCTTTAGTGGGTATGGTGAGAACAGGCATAAGCAAAGTGATGGTTCAACAAAGGAGAAATATTTTATGACTCAAATTGAACTGTTGAAAAAACATATCGCGAAATTAGATGATGATTCTTTTTCAAAACTTCGTGAATGGTTTTTAGATTTTGACCATATACGGTGGGATAAAAAACTTGAATCCGATTCCAACAACGGGAAACTTGATTTTCTTATCAATGCGGCACTTGCCGAGCATCAATCTTGGATTTTTTAGGGAGTTGAATATGTCAGACAGCTTTGAAGATATCTGGTCATTAACAGTTTCGGATTTAAAGATAAAGCATAATAAAACAGCTTTGGAATACGAGGAACATTATAAACAACTTCTCCGTATGGAGGCTGTTCTGCAGGAGAAAAAAGAGAAGCTCTCCCGTCTGAATAAAGAAGCGGCACTGAGTGACAGGCATATCAGGGATCAGAAGAACAACACATTCCGTCTGAATAAAAAACGTGCTGACTTGCGAGATGCTTTAACCCTGCTAAATGGCGGCATTGAAAAAAAAGAGGCAAAGCTCTTTAAGTTAACAGATAGAAAAAAAGAACTGAAATTCAAAATAAAAACGTCAACAGAAGCAATTCATAAAGAGTCGTCAGAGCTTGTAGATATTAAAAAAAACAACTTGATAAATAAAAAAAAGATTTTAGTGCTTGAAAAAGAGAAGAAAAAACTGTCTGACGATATTTCCAGATTTTTATCAGAGACATCCATTGAAAGAGATGCGTTTGAAAAAAAAGCTCAAGAGCTTAACGGTACATTCGTTCAAATTCTGGCACAACGTTTTGAGATTAGAAAACATCTGACGGAGATTGAAAAAGAGAGAGAAGCGACTCTTGCAGAGATTGATGAGTTCAGAAATCAGATTGAGCATGTGAACGAAATTAAAAGATTTAAAGAGTCTATTGTAGAAAAAGAGCAAGCACAGAAGGCGTTTGGAATCCAATACTCCAAACTTCAGATCGAACTTCTCAATAAAAGAGAGAGACTTGATGCAATAGTCTCACGGGTTGACTCCGTCAAAAATAAAATTGCTCCCTTAATGGACGATAAGCTCTTGAAATTTGATCAACTGATATCTGATAGTAATAATCATAAGATTGAGTTGCAGACACTTTCGGAAGAGCAAAAGCAGTCGCGTGATGAAATTCTTGAACTGATGATTGAAAAATCTGCTTTGGAAGAAAATCAGGATGTGATCTGGCAGAGAATTGAGAGCTTGGAAACGGATTTGCTTGAAGTTGCAAAGTAAACCTCATGCCAGGGGTTGTTGCCACCCCCGACGATGAAAACCCAAATGTGTTTTCACGGTAAAATGTTTAAATCCAAATTTAGATGCCGCTTCCAAGAATGAAGGAGATTTGCCATGTTGACAACTATGAATGGAATATACCGTATGGGTAGAATTGAGATAGAGGAACAACTTCCTGATATTCCTGATGGGAGTCATGTTGTTGTTACTTTTTTGGAAGAAGGTGATATAGATTTAAATTCACTGGGAATTAATCAAGCAGAGGCAGGAGAATTACGCTCAAGATTAATAATGTTTGCTGAAGACTGGGACAGACCTGAAATGAATGTTTATGATGGATTCTCCCAACGGGTTGCAATCGGGTCTTCTTACAGATTCCGTTATAATGACTGATAATCTTGCTACAATTTCCGAGCGTGCAATTCACCGAGTTACAGGAAATTTGCCGATGCAGAATATAGATACAGCATTGCGATATACTCTTAATTTAATTTGATAACATAGCAGTTTTTGCTTTATTAACTCTTGAATCAATTTGTTGTAAAAAATCCGTCTGAATAATGGCGATAAGTTCACGATGTAGAAATATCAATCAGGAGAGAATATGCTGCACAACAGATCATTAAATCCCAATAAACAGAAGATAATGAAAACGGTTCAGGAACTGGATGCAGAAGACAGAGCAAAAAAGACCAGAATTCTCCTTGCCTATGAGA
>JADGBP010000416.1 GCA_015231395.1 Desulfamplus sp.
AGTCCTCATTTTTCATCTTTTCAAGAATGGAGTCGGCAAGATTCTCATCAAGATAGCCAAGAAGTTCGGCAATATCATCAGCAGCCATATTTTCAAAGATTTCAACTATCTCATCAAGTTCAAGCTGCCCTATCAAATCAAGGAATATCGGCTCCTCAAGTTCGGAAAGAAGGAGCCCTTTCTCTTCAGGGTCACTCATCAAATTGAACATTTTAAGACGGTTGTCACGGGAAAGTTCCCTGAAAACAAGAGACAGGTCAGCGGCACGGGTCTTTTTGATAATTTTTTGCAGGGATTTGGTCGCCCCGCGCCTTAAAAGCCGTTTAACACTTTCAGCCAGTATTTCATTTCGATCCCGTTGCATATCTATTGCCCCCGATCACTACTACAGCATGATTTTAATATGGGATTTTCTTGTTTAAAACATTATTTTCTTTTTAAGAAGGGCAACCGCAAGGGATTGCCCCTACCTGCCAAATTTGATTATCTGGAAAACTATATTTTGCTTATTTAAAGCATGATTTTAATATGCGATTTTTCCTTCAACGAGTCCAGCCACTCCCTAAATTTTTTCTCGACAATACTGTCATAAAGTTTTTTTGAGATAGCCTTTGAGACCTCATTCATTGGAATTACATTCTGGTTCTGGATCTCCTGAACATAAAATATCTGATATCCCTGATCTGTTGAAATGACATTTGTATGTTTTCCAGCATCAAGGGGTTCAATTGCTTTTTTAATTGTGTCTGAAAGAGTTTCCCACTCAAAAAAACCAAGGTCTCCACCTTCTGATGCATTTGAAGCTTGAGAGTATTCTTTAGCAAGGGCTTTAAAATCTTCGCCAGCATCAAGACGAGCTTTTATCTGTTCGGCTCTCTTTTTTTGCTCATTGCCGGTAGTATCAGTATCAGTATCAGTATTAGTGTTAGTGTTAGAGTTGGATTTGGAAGCAGAATCAGAACCAGAACCAGAACCAGAGGCAGAGGCAGAGGCAGAGGCAGAATCTGAAGCGGTCAAGAGAATATTTCTAAGATAATATTTTTTTTTGCCTGCAAACTCTTCGCTGTGGCTTTCATAGTAAGCCTTGATGTCGCTTTCTGTAATGACAACTTTTGATTTTATGCTGTAGTTGATAAGTTTGGGCCTTAAAATCTCCTCACGGATTTTTTCCTTGTAATCTGCAAAAGAGAGCCCGTCATCTTTAAGTGCTTTTTCCAGTTCCTCCTGGCTCATCAACTGAGATTGCTTGAGATTCTCTATCGCACTGTCAACCTCTTTGTCTGAAACACTGATTCTAATGCGTTTTGCCTCCTGATCCGTAAGTTTGCGTTCAATCATGCGGTTGAGCATGTCTCCGGTTAATTGGGAGAGAATCTCTTTCTTTTTTTGCGGAGTGTAATCAGACGACTCAAGTTTGTCCACATAAGGACTTAATGCAATCTGAAGCTCTACAAGTGTAATGACATCATTATTTACAACAGCCACAATTCTGTCAATCAGTTCAGCTCGGGCAGGAGCAGGCATCAAAGGAACTGCTATTATAAAAATAGGTACTGCCGTGAGAAGCAGGGCAAGTGCATAGACAGCACTGGAAACGAAAACAGATTTCTTTGTCTTTACGATCATTTTCACCATAGTATTCCTTTTGATGGATAGTATTGCTTCTGATGGAGTGATATTTTATTATTGATTGAAATGGTAATTTTTTATTTTATCCTGTTATTGAAAGGCTCAATTTCTAACATGCACAGACCACTCTTTCAAGTGATATTTTCCTCATTAAACCAAGGTTCAGTTCAGCAAAAAGTATAAACAGGGGATTAAATATGGGTGATTAATCTAAAGGAGAGGGGCTATCTGGATTACATCTGGATTACATCTGGATTACATCTGGATTACATCTGGGTAACATCTGGGTAAACATCTGGGTAAACATCTGGAGTAATCTGGAGTAATCTGGAGTAATCTGGAGTAATCTGGAGTAATCTGGAGTAATCTGGATATGTGTAGACCAGGCTATCAGTTAATTCCATCTTGGTCGTCAAAATCAAAGACTGGTAATGACAAGGTAAATGTTGTCCCTTCTCCTACAGCAGTTGAACAGGAAATCGTGCCGTTATGGCAATGCATAATTCTCTTTACCATTGAGAGTCCAAGGCCGTTGCCCTCTTTCTTTGTTGTATAATGTTCATCGAAAATATGGGGCAGAACATGTTCCGGTATTCCATGACCGTTATCATGAATGGAAACAACAATGCATCCTTTTTCACTCCATGCCTTGATGGTGACCTTTTTGATCTCCTGGCGTTCAACAGCCTGACAGGCATTGATGAAAAGATTTACAAATACCCGTTTAATCTGAGGACCTTTGCATTTTATATAGGGCAGGTTGGCAGGTATATCCTTGTAAAGTTTAACTTTGAATGTTTTTGCAAATATATCAATGGGTGTTACAAGAGGTGGAAAGGGTTGAACTGTCGGTTCCTCACCAACCTCTTTGAGATAATTGGTAAAACCGCGGCAGATATCCCTTCCCAGCGAGAGACTGTTTGTTATATCTTTGATATAATCTATGATAATGCTTTTACCTTCCACA
>JADGBP010000417.1 GCA_015231395.1 Desulfamplus sp.
ATTCGATAAAATTGTTCTTTGATTGATGTTGTATGATTATTCTTTGATTGATTTGGTATGATTGAAATTCCTGCATAAGAACAGAAATAAATTTAAGTAATTCTCAAATTTGTCTTGACCTGATTTTAACAGAAGAATTGAGGAGACAAATCAAAACCTAAATAAAAGAATTGATGAAACAAATCAGAACTTCAATAAAAGAATTGATGAAATGAATCAAAATACCAATATAAGGTTTGATGAAATGAATCAAAACTTAAACAAAAAATTTGAAGCTATAGAGAAGTCTTTTGATTTTATAGATACACGCTTTTCAGAAATGCAAAATCTTATTCTTACATTGTATGGGACGGTTATGGCTTTAATAATAGCACTAATCGGGTATATGATATGGGATAGAAAAACAGCTCAACAGCCTTTAAAAATAAGAGTCGGTAAAGTTGAAACTGATATTGTGCTTATTGAGGATCAGCTTGAAATCAGAAATCCGTCCGGACCTGTGGTTATAAGACTTATTTCTGCATTAAGGAAACTTGCGGAGACAGATGAGCGGGTTGCAGCGATTCTGAGGAGTTATTCGTTGTTATAAAATATAGCGGCAGGAACAAGAATGTCTTGTTCCTGCCAATTTTCTATCTCACAGGTTGTTGACTCATTTTTGCATTATATTCATTTGCCCTTTTAACATACTCAACCTGCTTTGCCTGATATATTTTTGTCCTTTCGTTTAGCTCTTCTATTTTAACATTATACTCCCTAATTTTTTTATTTTCTTTTATATCCTTGTTCTCTTCAATCAGCTTGATACTTGCACTGTTAATCTCTTCAGCCTCTTTATCAAGCTCTTCCTTTATTCTTTTCAGCTCTTTTGCCTCACTATCCAACTCCTCTGTTTTCTTCTTATCAAGAAGTTGTTGTTCTTCCCCTTCCAGTGCCGTTTTGTCCTGAAGCTCGGATGGATTATCAGATGGATTAAGAGACAAACTACTTTTTACCGCTTTCTTAATTTCGATTTTATCACGTTGCTCTTTTGGGATTTTTGATATGTCATCTGTAAAAGAGACTACACCATTTTGATCTACAAACTTATAATATTGACCAGCATAGCAGCAAAATGATGAAAATATCAGAACAACCATCATTAAAATAAAATTAATTCGCATATTAAACCCCACTTTGTAATTTATATTTGTTATTTTTCAGGTATGTTTGCCATCGAATATAAAACATCTGGGCAATGACAATCATGGTTTTACAATACAATTGGCTGTATCTTCGATTGCCGGAGCAAAAAAATCAGCATTCTCACCATCAGCCAAATATTCCAGCCACCCGCATGAGTCCACTACATTCATATACGATCCTTATCGCGTGGCACATCAGTATTAATACCTTTCAGAAAACCCCGCATCTGTGAGATATTTCTTACGGGAATGAATTCAATACGATTTTCGTATTGGATTATCTGAATTTTCTGTCCAGGTTTAATATGGAGAGATTCCCTGATACTATGTGGTATCATTATCTGAAATTCGTCTGATACAACTACTGCTTCCATAAAGTAACCTCAAAAAGAATTGATTGATTGTAGATTGATTATGACATTTTATCTTTATCTATCTGCCATTCTTCTAAGAAACTGAATAGGCTACTGCCATAAGGCGGGACACCCCCACCCCGTAGAATAAGGCTTTTATTGAAATCTCTATTTCTGAGCCTTATGTGATGGGAGGAAGACTCTCATCAACCGGTTCACACTATCCCGCTTTATGGCGGTAGCCTTATTTTACCGTGAAAACACATTTGCTTTTCATGATCAGGGGGTGGCAAAAACTCCCGCCATGAGTGTTTACCATGATTTATTTTGTATTGTTTTTCTTACTCAATTCCCTGTCAATATTCATCTGAAGAGCTTGAATTGACCTCTGATCCTGCAATTTCCCGTTAATAAAAATTGTTGGGACACTATTCACATCAGCTTTCTGGGCATCTTGCATATCTTTTTGAATCATCTGCGATAGCTTGGGATCCTTCATTTTTTCTTCAAATATCTTTTTATCAAACCCTAAATCAACAGCGATTTGAAGAATACTCTCATCAGTCATTGTGTTAAATTGCTCAAATAACCTATCGTGAAATTCCCAAAATTTTCCGTTGCCGTTTCCGTTGATGATTCCGTTGACATTGCCGTTGCCGTCTGAACTACCACTACTATTGCCTAATTCCAACTCCATAGCTGCCAGAGCGGATGTAGCTGCCTTGAACGCTAACTTGTGAATTGAGGTTAAAGGAAAATTTTTATACACAATCTTAATGTTCTCTTTATTAAACTCAAACAACTCCTTTATTACAGGAGCAACCTCAGAGCAATAAGGGCATTGAAAATCGCTGAAAACCACAACCTCAACTGGGGCATCTTTTTTCCCCATAAATGGAGATCCGGTTGTGTCGATCTGCTTTTTAATGACAAACGAAATAACTTGTGTGGATTTATTCTGTTTGCTACATACAAGCAGGCTGTTGTCATTTGGACCCGCAAGTATTTTGTTAATGTGATTGCCAGCGTCAATTTTACCGCTCAGGGTGCCA
>JADGBP010000418.1 GCA_015231395.1 Desulfamplus sp.
TGGTCTCTTCAGAGTGTCTTCCAGCAACATAAGTACCAGCAACGACAATCCCCGTAACCTTAAGCATTGGAATACCCTGATTACTTGTCACCCATTCAATGAGCGTCTTTTTTTCTTCCAGAAGAGTCTCAGTCTGTGCCAAGTTTTCTTTGATATGCTGCTCTGTATCTGTAATGCTGTGCCTCATTGTCATTATATTATCATGGCACATGGCAATCTTACGGCTGATTTCTTTGCTGTTTTTAATAACAAGGTTAAGTTCAGACTGTATTTGATTTGATTTTTTTTCATCTGCTGTGCTCTCAAGAGAGGAGATAGCTGACAAAAGCTCCATCCGTTTATCCTCATAAGGCTCCTTACTTGAAGTAAGATGGAGAATTTTAGCCTCAGTATTCTGAATGTCATTTTGCAGTTTGACAATGGCTTCACTGAACATCTTCTCCATCTCTTTTTTATCCGTAATATCCTGATTGAGTTTGTTTAATGTTTTGTCAGCAAATATATCCACACCGACCTGTACAGTGCAGGGAGGTGATTTTTCCATTCCGATCTGTTTAGCATAAAGCCCCATTTTTGCTGAAATTTTGGAATATATGACAATTCCCTTGATATTACAGACACCACTGCACTCAATATTTGATTCAACAATCTCCTTTTCAGTGGTGAGATCACCCACGCAGTATATGTTTGAATTTTGGATAAATTTTGCTGAAAGAGATCCTACGGAGGATATTGTAGATTCATTTATACCCTGTTCAATAATTACGTTGCCCTGTGCGATAATTGTTGCACCGTCCACCTCTGCGGCACGAACGTTGTTGGCTTTTACCTTGAATCCGTTCTGAATGCACCCTCTGACGATTACATCACCATGGTAATCAATATTTCCTGTCTTGAAATCTACATTTCCGTTAACCACAAAAGTTTCATAAACATAAATTTTGCCATCATAGGACAATTTAGGATGACCAGATACATCTGCAATCACCTTGAGTTTGTCTGGAGAAAGAACTGCTCCCTTGCCTGCTTTAAGCCTGATATCCCGGGTGGGTATAACTCGTATTGTATCATTGAAAATATTTTTGCCAACTTGCCCCTCAACAGCATTTTTTTTTATTGCCAGAACAGTTCCCTTTTCAACCTGAGGGATATTGCCTCTTTCCCTGAAGTCAATAGTGCCATTTTCACGAATAGTTCCTGACTTCAAGCGATTTTTTGTAAAAAAATATTGAATAGAGGCATTTTTGCCCTGTATTGGAGCATTGCCTTCGGCAATTTTAAAGGCTTTGGTTAAAAACATATCAGAATCAATAAATTTCTGGATTAAATTGTTTTCAACAATTCCATGGATAATATTACGGGATGCCAGAAGTTCCTTGATCTGGCCGATGCTCATATTTTTATCAAATTCTGCATCTTTCAAGAAGTAGGCGGCATTGGCATCGCCTTTTATGATGAGCCTTATGCCACATGGAAATTGTTCTGATTGTGCAAAATATTTGTTAACAGAGTCATGAGCTGTGTTTTGTGAAGTGTCTGAAGATGTACCTTCTGAAGAGCTTTGTGATATTTTTTTAGAAAAACCTTGTGAGTTGTTTTCAGAAAAATTCAGAGAATTATTTTCATAAGAGTTTGCAACAGAACTCAGGGCAGAGATTTCCTCATCAATATTGCTTTCTGCAGTGGAAAACAAAGAATCTGTCTCATTATTTTGACTTTGAACTGAAGGGTCAGTATCTCTGGAATAATAACGGTTCTGTTCAAGAAGAATAATCTCTCTCTGCTGGAGGGTGAGCATTCCGGCAGCAATGAGTATGTCCCCAAGAAGAGTGTATTTTTTCTGGTTTTTTAAAAGTGATACCTGTTCATCCAGAGCCAGTTGAAGCATTGATTGTGTAATAAACTTTTTTTTTATGGCAATAGTGCCAAATTTAACATCTTTTTCTCTTGCTGCAATAGCTCTGGCAAGGGCAAGCAACTTTTCGTAATTTTTTTGTGAAATAAGGTTCTGGGCAATTAAATATTGAGGTATTACATCATGGCTGTTCTCAAGGTCAGCACATATCTTCATAGCCTTTTCCAGATCAGATACAGAAATCAATCCATGCTTTACAGCAAGCTCTGAAATAGTCAGACCCAAGCCAGTTATATCGTCGATATTTGACATGTTTTCCATTTTTACTTAAAAACAAGCGGTCATTGTGCTTAAAAAAAACATCAACTGTACTTAAAAACAAGCGGCAATTATACCTGCAATCAGAAAATGAGATTCAATAATAAATTCCAATTGCATACCCTGATGAATGCTTCCATTTTGATGCAATTTTATCACATAAAGCATTAATAGCGGAATAGTAGCAACCAGTATGCCGACTGTTGAAATCAATCCTGATAAAGCAGAGATGAAAAGAGTTGCCGAGGTAAGTAACAGAATATTGCGAATAAGTTTCAGGCTCTTTTTTTCTCCCAAAATAATAGGAATAGTCTCTTTGCCGGTTATGCGGTCTCCCTGAATTTCTAAAATGGCGAAAAAAGCTGTACGTGCAAACAGAATGGCAGTGGCAAATAAAAATGGAATAATAAATGA
>JADGBP010000419.1 GCA_015231395.1 Desulfamplus sp.
GATGGCACATCATCAGATATGGAATTACAACACCATGATTCATCTTCATATCCTGTCTGGGGAAATCATGCTCATATCCATACCTTTCACCAAGTTTGTTCATATGATCTATTTTTTTATCAACCGTTTTATTTTGATCCATCAGCACACTCTGGGAAGTAGCGGCAGCAGAATATGGCGATCTCATTACGAAAATAATAATAAAATTATCCCAATAAATCAAGAAGTTTAAAAAAATATGAAATCCAGCCCCAATTATAATACGCTCGTTGATAGTCAGAATGCAGGCATTGATAATCACAATACGTACGTTCATGATCAAAATGATAATGATCAGAATGATAATCAGGATACTGTTATTAAAAATAATAGTGTTTGCACTGAGCAGATCAACGCTATTCTCAATGAAAAAAAAAAAGAGATAGCAATGGCATTAAAAGTATGTGCTCGCTGTACTCTTTGTGCTGACAGTTGTTTTCTTTATCGGAGCAGAGAACGAATACCGGAATATATGCCGTCTCATAAATTCATAACGTCTCTTGGTGTAATCTATAAAAAAAAGGGGAAAGTAACTTTAGATGAACTCCTTCATATGAGAGATACCTTGTGGAAAAGATGTGTTTTGTGTACTCGTTGTTATTGTCCTTTAGGAATAAATATTCCCGTTCTTCTGGCTCTTGGTCGAAGAATATTGAGATCTCAGGGGATATATCATCTATATTCAGTTCCGGAATCGATATCCCACGACTGATTTGGGACATATACATTTACCGTGAAAACACATTTTGGTTTTCATGATTCGGGGTGGCAGAAACTCTGCCATGAGCGTTTACCGTGAAAATACATTTGTTTTTCATGGTCGGGGGTGACCAGATTTCCATCAGACCATGACCAGTTACATTACAAAGCATTCTGATAATGATTTTTTAGAGGAGACAATCCTTTTTTACATAGGAAGCTGTGCTTTTTTAGAGAGAAAACAATGCTCTAAAAGAGGAGAAAGAATCCTAATTTTAGAGAGGCAAAAATCCTCTTGGAGATAACATGATAAAAATAAAAGAGAAAAAATTTGAAGAGATAGTTGATTCGATTGAGGGATTTAAAAAAATTCTGGTGCTCGGTTGTGGAGGCTGTGCTTCTGTCTGTCTTGGAGGAGGACAAAAAGAGGCAGAATGCCTTTGTGTAAATCTTAATCTGTTCTTTAAATCAGAGACATCCTCAAGAACGGCAAGAGGTTATACAATTGAACGTCAATGCAATATTGCTTTTATTGAGGAGACGTGCAGTTTTATAACCCAGTTTGATGCGGTTCTTTCTATGGCGTGCGGAGCCGGGTCTCAGTATATGGCGGAAATATACCCAGGCATTCCGGTTTTTCCGGCAGTCAATACCATCGCAATTGGCATTGACCGCGAGATTGGGGTTTATGAGGAAAAATGCAGAGCCTGTGGCGATTGTGTAGTTGGTTATACAGGGGGCGTCTGTCCGGTAACGCGATGTGCCAAAGGTCTTTTTAACGGCCCATGTGGTGGGACAAACAAGGGAAGCTGTGAAATTGATAGCAATATTCCCTGTGCATGGGTTGATATCTATAATCGGCTCAAGGCACAGGATCGATTGGGCAATATTATGAAGATTCGACCCTCAATGGAGTGGCAGAACCAAACCCCGCGGACGGTTGTCCAAAAGAGATAACAGATAACAGGAGAATACAGTTGGAATACAGTCGGTCAGCGGAATTTTAAAATTGTAATATTACGGTAAACGCTAATGTCATTGTGTTTATAACCTCCGTATCATGAAAATCAAAAATGTGTTTTTACGGTAAACGCTCATGTTCGGTTTTTTGTCACCTCCGGATCATGAAAATAAAAATGTATTTTTAACGATAAAGGATAAGAAATGGAACGGGAAATAAAAAAAATTCTGTTTGCTACAGATCTATCAGACAATTGTCGTCATGCATTTACCTATGCTGCAAGTATTGCTTCCCGTTATTCAGGGGGAATTACACTGCTTCATGTTATGGAAGCTATTCCTGGAAGTATTGACGCAATGGTGACCGGATTTATTGGTAAAGAGGCTTGGGAAACTATTCACAAGCAGCATGAAAATGATGCAAAAATGGCACTTATCGGCAAGAAAAGTAACCACACTATGATCCAGGATGCTATGGATGTTTTTTCTAAAGACACTCTTGCAAAGGAATCTGATTACACAATAGATAACATTCTTGTACAAGATGGGCATGTTGTAGATACGATCATTGAAACCGCGGTTAAATATAGTTGCGATCTTATTGTCATTGGTTCCAGTAAAGGATTTTTTTCCTCTGGTACTTCACTTGGTCGGACAGCCAAAGGTGTTCTTAAGCAGTCAAAGATACCGGTAATGGTCATTCCTTCTCTGGAAAAATAAAAATTGTCATAAAGGAGAACCAAATATTATGGATTTTATAACCATAGATCAGGAAAAATGCGTCAAAGATGGCATATGTGCTGCAGAGTGCCCAGTCCTTATTATTAATGTCAGTAATGGATTTCCGGAGATTACAAAGGGAACAGAAGGTTTTTGCATTAAT
>JADGBP010000041.1:0-7217 GCA_015231395.1 Desulfamplus sp.
TAAAGAATCAGATCGTCATCATCCACAGCAAGATCGCCAATTGCCTCTCTGGCTGCCTCAAGCTCAGGTTTCAAAACTTCTGCCGGACGGCATGTAATAGGTTCGTTGCCCCTGCCATAACCTTTCAAAGCTTTTTTCTGAACTTCCGGATCAATAGGGATTGCTGTTTTACCATACAGCCCATAACAAAGGTCCTTGACCTGAGCTGTTATCATTTTATAACGCTCACCTTCGGTATCGAAAAGAACATTATTCACTGTTTGAGTTCCTACAATCTGGCTGGTGGGAGTTACCAAAGGCACCTGTCCAAGCTCTTTTCTCACCCGTGGCAACTCTTTATAGACTTCTCCAAGACGATCAAGTGCGTCCATATCCCTAAGCTGATTCACCAGATTGGATAGCATCCCTCCTGGAGTCTGATGAAGTAGAACATTGATATCAATGACCGAGAGCTTTGTGTCATCTAAAAGATGACGGTATTTGGGCAAAATATCCTGTTCAAGGGTATCATTTATATCGGCAAGAAGTTCAATATCAAATCCTGTATCGCGGTCTGTGCCAATAAGTGACATTACAAGCGGTTCAAGTGCCGGATGGGAAGTGCGGTAACCATAGGGAGAGAGACATGTATCCAGAATATCCACTCCTGCTTCCACTGCCTTGAGATGTGTCATTGCTGCCATTCCGGATGTAAAATGGCTGTGCAGATGTATGGGAGGAGTCACATTCTCCTTCAGTGCCTTTATAAGTTCATAGGCATCATATGGAGCCATCAGACCTGCCATATCCTTGATGCAGATACTGTCGGCACCCATTGCCTCAAGCTCTTTTGCTTTCTTGACATAGTAATCAAGCGTGTAAACAGTGCCACCCATTCTGGGTTCTGTAAGAGAGTAGCATATGCACCCTTGAAAGTGTTTGCCACACTCTTTAATTACAGGCACTACAGCTTCAAAGTTCCTGTAATCATTTAACGCATCAAATGTTCTGAAAATATCCATGCCGTTGTCAGAAGTCCTTTTTACAAAAAGCTTTGCCACATCATCAGCATAATTTCTGTATCCTACAAGATTCTGTCCACGAAGCAGCATGGAAAACGGAGTTTTTTTAAAATAGCGTTTCAAGGTTCTAATTCGTTCCCATGGATCTTCATTGAGATAACGGTGCATGGTGTCAAAAGTTGCTCCTCCCCACATTTCTACTGCCCAGAATCCCACCTGATCCATTCTTTCGGCAATAGGAATCATATCTTCCGTTCTTCCTCTTGTGGCAAAAAGGGACTGATGACCATCTCTTAGAGAAATATCTTCAATTTTAAGAGGATTTGCAGCCGCTGGTCTCTCTTTTTCGCAGTTAATTTCACACATGTTTATTCTTCCGTGCTCACTCATATATTCCGGTCTCCTGAAATTATTTTTTTTGTGATTATTTTTTTGTAAATTGAAATCTTTAATATTTGCAAATTGAAGCTCGTTATAATTGCATATTAAGATTGCTATAATTGCAAATTAAAATCGTTATAATTGCAAATTAAAATCGTTATAATTGATGGTCTGATTATCTGAAAGTTCTCAACTGCATCATGGTTCTCATCTGCATCTGGGCATTTCTGCCGGCACTGCCCCAAAAACTTGGGTAATGATGATTATGGTTAGAGTGTGTATTGCAGCATAGTCTTGATTCCAAGGGCATCATGTTGCTGAATGCTCCTGCCGCCTCTTCCTGCGTTTTAATATAGGTAAAAACTGCTGCGGTAACAGCGGCTAATTTTTTTTTGTCCATGCTTATTTTGTTCATATTTGT
Source organism: Desulfamplus sp. (assembly GCA_015231395.1). Classification (GTDB taxonomy): domain Bacteria; phylum Desulfobacterota; class Desulfobacteria; order Desulfobacterales; family Desulfobacteraceae; genus Desulfamplus. Next base: position 1,804 of record JADGBP010000041.1, read on the forward strand.
TTTATTCATTTTGATTTATCCATGCTCTTTATTTTATCCTCACTGTTACCTGTTTTTATACGGGAATATTGCCATGTTTCTTAGCAGGACGCATCTCTCTTTTAGTAGCGATAGCATCCAAAGCGTCACAAAGGCGTGAACGGGTTTCTGCAGGGCGAATCACAGCATCAACATATCCACGACTTGCAGCACAATACGGGTTGGAAAAGAGCTCATCGTACTCTTTTATTTTCTGTTTGCGGGCACCTTCCGGATTTTCCGAGTTTTTTATATCCTTTGCATGGATAATATTTGCGGCACCTTCAGCTCCCATCACTGCGATCTGAGCACTTGGCCAGGCAAAAGCCATATCTGCCCCAAGATGTCTGGAACACATGGCAATATAGGATCCTCCATAATCCTTGCGGGTAATCAGGAGAAGTTTTGGTACAGTGGCTTCAGAATAGCACCACAGAAGTTTTGCACCGTGGCGGATGATTCCTCCCCATTCTTGGTCGCTTCCAGGTAGATATCCAGGGACATCTGCAATTGTAAGCATTGGAATATTAAAGGCATCGCAGAAACGAATGAATCTTGTAGCCTTGTCTGAAGCATTGATATCAAGGCATCCGGCAAGATGTGCGGGCTGGTTGGCAATAATGCCGATTGTCCTTCCGTTCAATCTCGCAAGACATACAATTATGTTTTTTGCAAAATATTGGTGCGGCTCAAAATAGACTCCATTATCCACAATTGAGACAATCAGTTTTTTCATGTCATAGGACTCATTAGGATTATCCGGAATGAGCAGATCAAGATTTTCATCCATTCGGTGAGGCAGATCCATAGTTTCCACAAAAGGAGGATCATCCATATTGTTGGAGGGAAGGTATGAAAGCAGTGTCCTGATCTGCATGAGAGTATCTTCATCAGATTCACAGGCAAAATGTGCCACACCGCTTTTTTCATTATGGGTCATGGCTCCCCCGAGTTCCTCAAAAGATATCTCTTCACCTGTAACGGATTTGATTACCTGAGGTCCGGTGATGAACATATAGCTTGAATCCTTTACCATAAATATCCAGTCAGTCATGGCAGGGGAATATACCGCACCACCTGCCGTAGTTCCCATTATTGCAGTAATCTGGGGGATTACGCCAGACGCGGAAGCATTCCTGAAAAATATCTCGCCATAGCCGGAAAGAGCATCCACACCTTCTTGTATCCTCGCACCTCCTGAATCATTCATCCCAACTACAGGCACACCGGCTTTCATGGCCATATCCATGACCTTGCAAATCTTTTTTGCCTGCATCTCCCCTAAGCTGCCGGCTCTGGATGTAAAATCTTGTGAATATGCAAAAACAACACGTCCATCCACTTTCCCATGCCCAGTCACCACGCCGTCAGCAGGAATATCTGTATTTTCCATACCGAAGTTGGTACACCTATGTGTGACAAACATATCAATTTCCCTAAAAGTACCAGAATCAAAAAGAAGATTCAGCCGTTCTCTTGCATTCAATTTTCCTGCTTCACGCCGCTTTTCCAGAGCTTTATTGCCCCCCATTTCCAGAATTTTTGATTCTCTTTCTTTTAAATCCTTGATTTTATCTGCTATGACTCCCATCGTTATAATATTTCCTTTTTATATTAGAGTTGTTTCTCATCAAAGTTTTGTTTAAAACCAAGATTCTGTTTAAACCTAAAGTTATATTTAAAACATAATCATATTCATCTCATGCTCTCGTTTATTGCCCACGTATTCTACCCATGGAAAAAAGCATGGCAAACAGCCCCATTAAGCTGAAAAGCATCATGGCTGTGTGCATTGTTGATATAAATGCTTTGCCAGTAGCCTGTGTTATTGACTGATCTCCTAAATAATACGAAAGCAATACGGTAATTAGGGTCATGCTTGTCAGCATGCCTGTCGTTCTCATGGTGGCAATCATGCTGGACGCCATGCCGTAATCACGAGAGGCAATGCTTCCCATAATAGCGGTGCTGTTTGGTGTGGAAAAAAAACCAAATCCTAAACCCATAAGAATAAGAATGCCATACACCATGGCAAAGTGAGATGTAGCCGTGAGGGTGGCGGCAAAAATAAGCCCAATAGTACAAAAAGCCATTCCGGCTGTGGCAATATGGGCTGGTTGGTATTTATCTGACAACCTGCCAGCCACAGGAGCACACACTGCCTGAATCAGGGGCTGCAACACCAGGATAAAACCGGCATTTTTAGGAGAAATCCCCCGTATTACCTGAAGATAGAGGCTGAAAAAAAATGTAATTCCAAACGAAGCTGCGTAGTTAAGCCATGTGGCAAGATTGCTGTACATGAATATCTTGTTGGCAACAATCTTTTTCAATGGGAGCAAAGGCGAGCTGATACGCAATTCATACATTAAAAACAGGCACATTCCCCCAACACCTCCAAGGGCAAACCACTGTGCGTATTTAAATTGATGAATCTCTACAATACCCACAATAATAGCACCAAGTGATGCCATATACATGCTACTGCCAAGCCAGTCAAATTTTTCTCCACGGGCATCAGCCCATTCACCCTTAAGCCGGGTCAGTGCAAAAAGAAATACCCCTATTTCCACCGGAACTGCACTGTAAAAAATCCATCGCCAGTTGAGATATTGAACCATCATTCCGGCCAATGTGGGACCGGTAGAGATGCCAAGGTAAACACTGCTGACCACTACCCCAATAGCTCTTCCACGTTTTTCTTGAGGAAAAACTGATGTCAGCATGGCAAAGCTTGTCGAGGTAATCATGGCGGCACAGACGCCTTGAAGAAAACGGAAGATTATCAGGAATTTAATGGTTGACGCAAGAGAGAGAGCAACAGTCGTAAATATCATTAAAAAACTTCCAGCCAAAAACACTTTTTTACGCCCGTGTATATCTGCAAACCTGCCAAGAGGAAGCAGAAACAGAGCAACTCCAAGAATATAGACCATCTCGACAAGACCAAGATCGACGGCTCCTGCAGAAAATTCACGTCCGATTGCGGGTAGAGCAACCCCCACTGCTGAGAACATGAACGGAGTAAGAAACTGTACTGCTGCAATAACCCAAAGAGTTGTTGAAAGGAATTTTTCCGATTGTTTATTGTCTGGCATGTTTTCTATGATGATTAATCCTGACTGAAAAACCAGTTTTTGATTATTTTATAATTAGAGAAAACAACAACGATAATTATGGCACCAAAAACATATTGAATCATATGAAGATTTTTCTCCAAAAACTCAAAGCTGATGCTCCATACAAGAAGAGCAAAAAATGTTCCTGCCAATACAGCACTGAAGTTTCTCCATATCCCTATTTTAAGCATATATCCAAGAATGGATCCCATCACTGGCCCTGTTGCCGGAAGAGGCGCAATTACAAACAAAAATAGGCCGAGCCATCCATATTTTCTGATTTTATCCTTATATTTATCAGCATTGTGCATCATCTGGTTTGAAATACGGTGAATCCATTCAGCTTTTATGTAATTGGTGATAGAAAGAACAAACAGTGAATACGTGATACAGAGAATCTGTATTTCAATAAAAAAATTATATATCAGTGTAGTGAAAAATTTAAGGTCATTCATAATACATAACCCGATACCCGCAGCCCGCCCCCCCAATATATGGGCAAAAAATACAAAGATCAGGGTTCTGACTTTTACAGGTTCTGTAATTCCATAATAAGTGATAAAAATTATAAGCAAAAAAGAGAGAATGATTCCTATCAGGAGAACTCTTCCCTCTGCAGTATTATATAATTTCGGTTGTTTTGACGCTGTTTTCAGGAGAACCATCCATGTTAACGGTTTATGTTTTGTAATTGTAATTGTAATTGTAATTGTGATTGTGATTGTGATTGTGATTTTTAAACTATAGATTATTAAGTTGAGTTAGTATCTCTGTCAGTTTTTCAATTTTAAGCGGTTTGCTCATGTAATCACTCATTCCGGCAGCCAGGCACTCTTCTCTAATACCTTCGGTGATATTGGCAGTCAATGCAATAATCGCAGGAGCTTTTGGATATGCTCTGATATTGCCAACCCTGCTATTTTCCTGGATCTTCCTACTGGCCTGAAGCCCGTCCATTTCAGGCATCTGAATGTCCATAAGAACCAGATCAAAAGGTTCTTTCCCGCACGCCTCAACAGCCTTCAGACCGTTTTCCACAATCACGGGTGAATAGCCAAGTCTAGTCAGGATTTTTTTGATCAGCATCTGGTTGACCTTATTGTCTTCTGCAACCAAAATTTTTAATTGCGTATGTACTGATGGTTTATCTAAAGCATTCTCTGATGGTTTATCTAAAGCATTCTCTGATGGTTTATTTAAAGCATGCCCTGATGGTTTATTCAAAGCATGCCCTGATGGTTTGTTTAAAGCACGCTTTGATGGTTTGTTTAAAGCATTCTCTGATGATTTATTTAAAGCATTCCCTGAAGATTTTTCTAAACCATTCTTTGAGAACCTCTCTGTAATAGATGATGGTTTTACAGGTTTTTTACTGAAATCTGACAAAAAAGGTTCTAATTGTATTGATGAATTTGGTCGGAATTGTACAGCAGAGTGACTGGATTGCACAATAGTAAAAATAAAGCGTGAGCCTTTACCCCGTTCGCTTTCAACTCTTATCTCTCCACCCATAAGTTCAATAAGCCTCTTGCTAATTGCAAGTCCGAGACCTGTCCCTTCAAATTTGCGACTCCAAGATGAATCTGCTTGGAAAAAAGGCTTGAAGAGTGACCCTATCTCTTTTTCAGAAAGACCGATACCCTGATCTGACACTTTGAATTGAAGCACTTTCCTGTTCTCTGCCTGATCTTTGAATTTAAGCAATTTACAACTTTCTATCTGCTCTTCCGGCAATTTAATTTCATTCACCGAAATATGAACTGAACCGCCATTTGAAAATTTGATCGCATTACTGACAAGATGTCCAAGTATTTGCTGGATTCTTTTAGGATCTCCGGTAAAAAATATTTCTTCTGACTTGTCCATAACTATGTTGTTAATATCAGTTGAGATATCCGTTGTCAGGGCAATCTGTTTCTCTTTTGCCATGCTGGAATAAAAATTAAGAGTATCTATAATGAGACTTGTCAAAGAATAGGGAATATTTTGCAGCTCAATATCTCCGGATTCAAGGTGGTTAAAATCCAGAATATTTTTGATTTTGTCCAGCAGTTCGTGACTGCTGTTTGTAATAGTCTCCACGCACTGAATCTGTTCTTGTGTTATTTCAGTATTTTGTAAAATATATGACATACCAAGAATGGCATGAAGCGGAGTTCTCAACTCATGACTCATAACTGAAAGAAAATCGGATTTTGCCTTTGCCGCAGCTTCGGCATTTTCCTTGGCTTTAATAAGTGCCTGTTCTTCGTGTTTTTTTCTTGTGTAATCACGGAA
>JADGBP010000041.1:7317-11011 GCA_015231395.1 Desulfamplus sp.
AGTTGAAATAGTTTTTTCTATTTCTTCAGATTTTTTTATTTCTATAGATGTTTCAATGGATATCTCTGACGCTGTATAAAGGGTCTTTCCATCTGGTTTGAAAAAACCTATTGTTTCAGGCCATGACTGATAATCAAGTGGAAGATCAATGATTCCAACCATTTTTATAAAAGCATCGTTCACATGAAGTACATTACCCTTATCATCAGTTACTACAACCCCGTCACTCATACTGCTCATGATTGACTGCATAATCATGGTTTTTTGAACAAGCTCCTGTTTTTTGCTGTTCAGTTCCTCACTGGTTGCATGGTATCCTATGAGTCTTTTGTTGGTCGTAACAAGTTTATCGCTCAAAATATCTGAAAATAGTTTAAACCACAGACTTTGAAGATCATGATTGTTTGAATCATAGATACTTTCAGAAGAGATAACAAATAGCGTAGCTTGTGTATCGGCAATCACCGAAGCAGTAGTCAGGGATTTGGTGATAACACTCATTTCACCAATGATATCTCCAACTCTTCTCAAATTCAATATCCGTTCGTCACCCACATAAACCGCTATATTTCCATCAACAAGCAAGTAAAGATTTTCATTGTGAGTTCCCTCCTGAAGAATTATTGTCCCCTGCTCAAAATGTTCGATTCTGGACAATGCAATCAGTTTGATAAGTTGATTGTCATCAAACTGGTTAAACAGTTTTGAATTTTTTAATATTGAAAGCATTTTTTCATCAGGAGTCTCTTTTTCCATGATTGAACCTCTGGATTATTATTTCTTGTTTTATATAGATAAATATCATATTAAAAAAAAATAAACTACTGACAAAAAGCTTAAAGGTATTCTGGTCAATTAAGAAAAACGCAAAAGTCAACGGCTATCAACGGATCAATGGTGGTTATAGTATTATAGATTTGAGGATATTATATGGCTTCAATCAAGTTCACAAAGCTATCAAACAAATTCACAAAGCTGTTAAATAAAATTAATAAAAAAAATTCGGTTGACTTCATCTCTCTTAAAACCAGAGTATTTATAATTTTTTCCCTGCTTACCTTAGTGTTTCTTGTTGTGGATTATGGCATACAAAAAGCGGTAATATTCCCAACGTACCTTGCTTTGGAAGAGTCAGAGGCTCTTCAGAATATGGAGAGAGTTTCGGAATCAATTCTGCGGGAGATAAAACATATTGATATCCTTTGCCATGACTGGTCATCATGGGATGACTCATATGAATATTCTATCTCCAAATCTCAGGCATTTGAGGAGTCGAATCTAACCTCTGGCTCTTTTATTTCCAATAGAATCAATCTTGTTTATATATGCAATAACAAAGGAGATATACTCTGGGAGTCAGTTTATGATTTGGATTCCGGTGAGCCAATTCAGATGAAAAATATTCTGGACAACCCTGCTTTAAAGAAAAAACTGGTTAATTTTTCACATGATTCTTTTCCGGAATACCCCGCTGTACCAGAACAATTAACTGCATCTGGCATTATAAATACCGAGCATGGACTTCTTATGATTGCCTCACGTCCCATTTTAAAAAGCAGTAATCAAGGTCCTGCAAGAGGTGCTTTGATGATGGGTCGTTTTTTAGACGATGAGTTTGTACAAAAACTCGTTGTTCAAACCAAAGTTGACTTTAATGTTATATCTCTTTATGAAAAATCAAATATGGAGAAATACAGGCAGGTTCTGTCAAAACTAATACAAACCAAACCAAAACAAATCGAAACCGCACAAATCGAAACCGCAGAAACCGCAACTGTACAAACTGAATCCACACAAAAAGGATTATCAGCAACTCCATCCTATTATCTTGAAAAAATGAATCATAATGCACTTGAGATCTATTCCTGTATTTTTGATATTGAAAATAAACCAGCAATGCTTATCAGTTTTGCCTTACCAAGAGAAATTTCCAAACAGGGAATGAAAACCATCAGCTTTGCAATAATTTATATCCTTATAGTAGGCACAGTTGTTCTTGTTATTTTTCTTTTGTTTATAAATAAAATGATTCTCAATCCTCTCTTGAAACTTAAAATACTCATTCAATATGTTGAAAATACTGGGGATTTATCCATGAGATCCACAGTTGAACATATGGATGAAATCGGTATTCTGTCAGCCGGTTTTAACAGGATGATGGAAAAGACAGAATCTCAGGCAAAAGAGCTTGCAGATTCGATAAATGTACAAAAAAAAGAAATTGAAAGAAGAAAAGAGGCTGAAGAAGATTTGCGGTTAGCTAATGTAAAACTTGAAGAACTCGCCCATCTGGATCCTTTGACCGGCATTGCCAACCGGAGATATTTCGGAAAAACAATATACAATGAATGGAAAAGAGGCATCAGAGAAAAAGGTTGCTTGTCTATTATTTTATGCGACATTGATTATTTTAAACGCTACAATGACACTTATGGACATCAGCAGGGGGATGAGTGCCTGAAACAGGTGGCTTCTGCCATTGAAAAAGCACTAAGGCGACCGCCAGATATGGTAGCCCGTTTCGGAGGTGAGGAGTTTATTGCCCTACTTCCCAATACCGAACTTGAAGGGGCATTGCATATTGCAGAACAAATGAGAGCCAATATTCTGAAACTTGAAATTAGCCATAGTGCCTCTGATGTAAGCGATTATGTATCCTTAAGCCTTGGGGTAGCAAGTTGTATCCCCACACATGAAACTAAACATGAAGCGTTGATTGAAATGGCAGATAAAGCTCTGTATAAATCCAAGACAAACGGCAGAAACAGAGTTTCCACAACTTCATGAGTCACAGTAGGGCATGAGTCACAGGAAGTGCAACTTTATATGGTTTTTCAAATAAGCAAATTGGCAACCAATACAAAAGTCACAGCCCCACCCTCCACAAAGGAGAGGGGGCAATAAATTGGGAATACTCCTTCTTTTTTTAAAACCTTAGAGCCAATAATATTTAAACAGGCTCTTAATCTTCCTTTCTAACCTTAATCTCCCCTTCCTCAAAAAAGATTGATTTAAGCCACTCAAATCCAAACTGAAGAAGTTTGATATCATCATTTTTTATCTCTTCAATCTTTTCAGGTTCAATCGTAAATCTTTTAAGAAAAGAGCTTTCAAAAACAAATTTTCTGAACTTATCAATATTGTAACAGGCAAGGAAAAACATCTGTTTGCTCTGCTCTGAAAGCTTGATACTCATTGGGATGGTTTTTTTTTTGACAACAAGATTTGTCCAACCCATATTTATCTCATCTCTGATGTTGACTCCCTGGTCTTCTCTCCACTCGGCAACTGTCCACTTTTTTTTCTCTTCAAATCCAAGACAGTGAGACTCTTTTACAGTAAAGAAAAAAGCATCATCATTAGATATTTTCCCATCTTTTTTGTTGAGTTCATTTGCATAACTTAAAGAACCCATTCCAAGCGGATAATAGCGACACGTTGAGGGTCTGTATTCATAAATAGTGCACCCATCTTTATCTTTTACAAAAGGGCATGATTTTTGTTCGTCATCCAGCAGTTTAAGTGTGACTACCGGAAGATCTGCTTTTTCAAGAAGATGGATATCGGTGTAGATTGCCAGAAACTCTTCCGATGAGATATCAAGATGTTTTCTCATGGTTAAAATATCATATGGTGTAAGCATGATATCAATGCCCCTGCAGCATTTTGTAAAGCATTTTACCCCTTTGTGACA
>JADGBP010000420.1 GCA_015231395.1 Desulfamplus sp.
AGACCATCAAATCTTGAATTATTCAGTTTTAGTGCCAGCGTGCATTTCTATTTTTTCAATGATCCAATCTGGAATCAAAGCTTCAAAAGATTCCAGATTGGACTCTTTTTTAGATTCCAAATCGGCATCTTTTTTAGATTTTAGATTGGAATTTTCTTTTATCATAGCGGTTTCTTTTATGTCTGCTTTTTCTTTTATGCTTGTGCTATCTTGTTTTTCACGAGTTAATTCTCTTTCCAGATCTTCAAGTTTTATTTCCACTCTTGCCATGGTGCGATGACCTCCGGCAGAACCAATGAATTCAAAGGCCTGTTTCACAGTATTGCCGGCACTTTTACGCAGACCGTCATTCCGTATGATAATAATCAAATTTTTGTTGTATATGCCAGAGACAATGCTCCAGTTTGCGGTGTTTATTTTCATGAAAAAGTCGGCTGTTATTACGCACTGGTCAGGATTTTCAATTTTGCCTGTGTATGCGTAAACCCTGTGGTTTATAATTTTTTTTCTTCTAATAGCCTTTGCAATAAAATCGACATCTTTTTCCCTAAATTCTGCATTTTCAATTCGGGCTACAAGGGATTGATTGGCATATCTGTATAAAAATTGAAATGCCCGTACATCTTCCATTGCGGTGTGACGCAAAAAATCTCCGGTATCTGTTTTAATTCCCATAAGAAGAGCAGTGGCAAGGATTTTTGATGGTTTAATCTCCGCAGCTTTGATGTATTCGGTCATCATGGTAGAACATGCTCCATATTCAGGACGAATATCATTGAACTCTGCACAATCACAGGAAATAGGATGGTGATCAATGATTGCATTGTACCGGAACATCGCAAAACACTCATGATGATCTGGCTGGGAATCTACCACCACAAATTTATGGAAATCTTTTTCATTAATCTCTTTGATGGGGATGATCTCTATATTGAGAACCCGAAGCAAAGTCAGATTGTCTGGTCTCCGGATTTCATTGAAATAGGTAATTTTAACTTCACTAACCCTTCTCCACAAAAGACGTTTTACTGCCATGGCACTTCCAATAGCATCGGGGTCAGCGTTGATGACAACAAGCACCCTGTCATCTGGTGAAAAAAAAGAGAGAAATTTTTCAAGCCTCTGAATATGACTCATAATTATGCCTTTTGATGTTGCTAAAAAAGAGGGTAATGACAATAAAAATATATCCTGTTACAGCCAGAAGTGCAAAAAAAGCAAAATGTGTACCCATCGGAGCAAGCACAAGAGCCGTGAGCCAATGAGTTACGATAACGACACCGGAATGCAAATTAATTGGGAAATCCCTGAATCGGCAAATAACGGCAAGTCCACACAGATTCCAGCCGTAAAGAGATGCAAATGTATGAATCTTGAGCAGCCATCTGGTATTTTCAGGAGTGTAACCAGGAGACATCTGATAAAAAATATAGATAATCCCGGAAATTGCCGTTGCAATTAAAAAGCCAATACCTGAAGAGAGAAACTGTTTTTGCTGCATTTTTTGCCCAAATTTTAGGTAAAGACGGAATACGGTAAGAACGGCAATGAACAGAATCGAAGTTACAACAAGTTGGGGATAGAATTTTTCAAACAAAATAAAGATAAAAAAGATAATAACCCCGAGGTTGATAGCCCAGAAACAGATAACCGACAGAATAGTGTTGGTGTTTATGCTGTTTTGGGTTTTGTTTGTGCTGCTTTGGGTTTTGTTTGTGCTGCTCTTGGTAGCGTTTGTATTGGTATTTATTTTGTTTATTCTAATCATGGAAAAGATAACAGAGAGGGTAATCAGCGAGAGCGGAAAAGAGAAGCCAAGAAAAAACGTATTCAATATCAGTTTATCCATGGTTACAACATGAATATATTCGTTGTTGATGATAACCGCTGTTGACATTAGAAGCCCGATAGAGAGGCAGAGCAGCGATGCCTGATGAAATTTCGCTGAAACGGTCTCTTTAAGGGTGAAGAAATTCCATGGGAAGATAGAAAATCTCTCAATCCTTAAACTTTCAACAATAGATGCCAAGGCAATGGAGATAAAGATGGTCATGGGATATATCTTCAAAAAGGCGAATAGGGCATAAAATATGGATAAAATAAGAAATGAACCGGTACGCACAGAAAGGCGTTCTTTCCCTTCTGTAAAGTATAGAATAATGGTGCCGCCTGTACATAGATTGAACAAAAAAATGTGCAGCCTCTCAAAATCATAATTTTGAAGAGGAAAATAGATGGCTGCATACCCGAAACATAAAGCGATAATCATCATTATGCTAAAAAAAAGTTTTAACCTCCGATCCATTCAAAATCTCCTTGATGTTATAGTATTTACCATGAAAACACATTGTGATTTTTATGATCCCCGTGTGGTCGGATTTCGATCAAACGTGGTTCCGGGCACTGGTTCAGTTCAATAGGCAGTAAAAAATAGCGTTCTACTTGGATTTCGCTCATTTTATAGCCTCCTGATTAATTTCATAGTTGAAGGATAGATCATAAATTGTCTCAGGTAATTTAAGAAGAATCAGTATCTTCTTTTGTAGAGATGTCAAGCCTTCAACCAC
>JADGBP010000421.1 GCA_015231395.1 Desulfamplus sp.
TTCCTCAAAAAAAGAAAAGGGCTGATTGACGGGGTTGCCATAACAGGGGGAGAACCGACCTTGCAGCCTGCTCTTGAATCATTTTGTTTCCGTGTGAAAAATATGGGATTCAAAATTAAGGTTGATACTAATGGCAGCAGACCTGATGTGCTTGAAAATCTTTTCAGAAGAGAACTTGTAGATTTTATTGCAATGGATATCAAAAGTGATCTTGAAGGTTATAAATATCTTGTCAACGGCACAAAAAATTATAACCAGACAAAAAATAATAAAAATAGAATTTCCACCACAACAGAAATTGTCGCCAAAACATTCGATTTTGCCCTTATCCTCAAGAGCATCAAGCTGATAATAGAAAAATCTCCTGCCCATGAGTTCAGAACTACATGCGTCAAACCCTTTATTACACAGGCGATAATGCATAAAATAAGCAAAATGATAAAAGGAGCTTCGAGCTACGTACTACAGCACTGTTCAAGAAATGTAAAAATGTTCAATCCTATTTTTTTTCAGAACTATGACCCATTTTTCAGTGACTCTGAATTTGAACAACTAAAAAATATCGCTGAGTCGTATGGTCATAACTGCTCAATCAGATGATTCCAAAGCCTCGGTCGAACAAACCATATTTTTGGACAAACCATATTTTTGGACAAACCATATTTTTGGACAAACCATATTTTTGGACAAACCATATTTCGGGGCGAACCATATTTCGGACATCCCATATTTTTGGGGAAACCATATTTTCAGATATCCCAATGATTTTATAATTTCACTCAAGATTTATTGCATAAGAAAACATGACCCGTACTACATTGACAATAATGCTATTAATGATAACCAGCATAACCATTATTTCTGGATGGTTCATAACCTATCTGGATATGAAGCCAGTTTCGTCAGATTTGCTGACAAATCAGACAAAAGCCGCAGATATCTTAAACACTCGTCCTTTGCTTCTTGACAGAAATGGAGTCTCTTTAAACAGCATTTACGCCACAAAATGGAATCAAAGAGATAGAGTAGCTCTTCACGAAATACCCGCATTGATACAAAAAATCTTTATTTTGTCTGAAGACCAGAATTTTTATGATCATGGCGGCACAGACTGGATTGCCAGAATCCATGCAATTGTCCAAAATATTGCATCAGGAAAAACGGTAAGGGGAGCAAGCACCATAACCGAACAGGTCATTCGCATGATACATCCCAGAAAAAGAACCCTTTGGTCAAAGTGGGTAGAGGGATTTGAAGCCTGTCAGCTCGAAAAAACCAGTTCAAAATCAGAGATCTTGGAGTTTTATCTCAATCAGGTGCCATATGCTTCCAACAGGCGGGGAGTGGTTCAGGCGGCACGCTTTTATTTTGACAGAAATCTGGAAACTTTAAGCACCAAGGAAATTCTTGCTCTTGTCGTAATGGTTCAAGCACCATCAACCTATGACCTTTACAATCATCCGGGTAAAATAGCTCCTGCCCTGAACAGGCTTGCTGAACGGGCAATTTTGGCAGAACTTGTCGCTGCAGCACAGTGGAATCAAATAAAAGAGATCCCTTTTAAGTTAAGACGGTCTGAACTTTCTTTAGAGGCTCCCCATTTTGTCCAATATGTTCTTACTCAGGAATTTCAATCCTGCAATAATTGCAGCGAAGCTGCCTATGTTCTTTCGTCAGTTGCTTGCCGTGATACAATCCATATCAGGACTACCATAGACAGCACTCTTCAAAAAAAGGTTCAGAATATTCTATCTACTGCCCTTAAAAATCAGTATGAAAATAAAGTGGTAAACGGGGCGGCTCTGATTGTAGAGCACAGTACTGGTCAAATACTCACATGGGCTGTGGCTTCTGCTTATCCGCTTAAATCCGGCACAAAAAACGGTTTTTCAAAACTCTCAAAGCCATCCAGGATCTCGAAATTTTCCAAGCTTTCCAAACTCTCCAATTTTTCCACAACTGAATATATTGATTCTGTCAGGGCACTCCGTCAGCCAGGTTCTGCCATGAAACCTTTTCTGTATGCCCTTGCCTTGGAAAAAGGCTGGAATGCTGCTACCCTGATTGATGATTCACCACTAAAAGAGCCGGTCGGAGTTGGGCTTCACACATATCACAATTACAGCAATATCCATTACGGACCTGTTACCCTGAGGAACGCTCTTGGCAATTCTCTTAATATCCCGGCATTAAAAACAATCCAGTTTACAGGAGTTGATTCATATCTTGAAAAATTACGTAAACTTGGCATAACCAGCCTTAACCAACATCCTGATTTTTATGGTGACGGTCTTGCTCTTGGAAATGGCGAAGTCTCCCTTTATGAGATGATTCAGGCATACTGTGTGCTTGCCAATTCAGGACGGTTCATTCCGCTATCCCCTTTTTATGATAAGGGACCAGTTTTTTCATATTCCAAACAAGAATTTCAGGAACCGGTTTTTTCAAAAGAGGTGGCTTCTATTATTGGAAATATTCTTTCTGATCCCGGAGCCAGACAACTTGAATTTGGAGGTAGTGATCTTCTTGATTTTCATGTTTAAGAAAGCCTTCACTTTTACG
>JADGBP010000422.1 GCA_015231395.1 Desulfamplus sp.
AAACATGACTCTGATGAAAATGATTCTAAAAATGACTCTGATAAAAATGGAATTGATAAACATGGCACTGATACTCAATGGCTGAACAACTTTAACTCTTTTGTTAATAATATTTTACAAAAACTTGACAAAAGAAATCCGCAGACAGGCGAAGATATTACTTTTGAGAACGGATTCACATGCATGGTGATAAGATTTTCATGTGAGGACAAACCTGAATTTTCCCATGACAAAAGCCTCATTAAAACTCTGGAGTATGTGCTCAATACCGCAATTTTGGAGCAGAATGGTATATGGCAGTGGCTTTCGGAATCCACTCTGATTGTTGCCATCTGGAGCAGTCCAGAACAGGCTGAAGATATTCTCGGGGATTTGGTGAAATTTATAAACATTGCCCTCAAAATACCATGCCATTCAGGAGCAGCCGTTTTTCCATTCATGGATTTCCCACCAGAGACAATTCCATGCAATGCTGTAAAAGCTCTTGACCATTCTGCCTTTTTTGCTCATGGAAATCTCATCTTTTTTGATGATGTGACACAAAATATATATGGAGACCGGCTGTATCAACTTGGAAGAACAGAAGACGCAGCAAAAGAGTATGAAAAAGGGCTTGAAATAAAAAGCGATAATCTCAATCTTCTTAACAGTCTCGGGGTATGTTACAGCCTGATGAACCATCTTGTCCCTGCCAGAAGTCAATTTAAAAAGGCAATCGAGCTGCACATCAAGGCAGACGATAATAAATTCATGCTTCTGTATAACATTGCTCTTATCTGCAACCTGATGGATGATTTGGAAAATGGTGTTAATTACATCAAACAGGCAACTGCAATGAACAGCAGCTTTTTTGACGCTGAACTGACCGCCGGTGTTCTGCTTTTAAAAGCACATTCAACTGACGAGTCACGGCTTCATCTGGAGAACGCGGTCAGGCTCAATCCTGCTTCAGCAGTGGCTCACAGGATACTTGGCGAAGTCTATCTGAAAATGAGCCTGCCGGCAAAAGCGGTTCATGAATATACTCAGGCAATAAAGCTCAATCCCGGAGATGCGTGTGCCATGTCAGGGCTGGCAAGAGCCTTTGAAATTCAAAACAAGAATCTTGATATTGCTCTTAATCTTGCACTTAATAGTCTTCTTGTTGCTACTGACAACCCCTATTTCAGAATCCGTTTGGCAAGAATCTATCTTAAAAAAGGGAAATATGACCTTGCAGATATTGAATTTTCAAGGGCAAAACAGAAATTAAAAGAAAATGCATATTGCGATTCTGAGGTAATTTCATATTTAGAAGATCTTAGTATCCTTGACATGAATATGGATAATCCGGAGTTAGAGAATCTTTTTAAATATAATAATGTCAGCCAAACGGAATTTAAAAAGAGGTCTGCTTGATAAAAACAATGAACAGTTCACAATTAACCCTTGATACACTCAATAATAGTTCACAATTGATTCTTGATACACTCAATGACAGCATTCGGGTGAAACAGGAGTTTATCTCCAGCCATGTCGCAAAGATAGAAACTGCTGTCAGCCTTATAGTTAAAATCCTGAAACAGGGAAACAAACTTCTGATTTTTGGAAATGGTGGCAGTGCGGCAGATGCCCAGCATATGGCAGCAGAATTTATAAACCGCTTTCAGATGGAACGTCCTCCCATGGCTGCCCTTGCCCTTACCACCGATACATCAGTCATCACAAGCATTGGCAACGACTACTCATTTGAAGATATTTTTTTAAAACAGATTCAGGCTCTTGGCAAAAAAGGAGACATCGCTCTGTGCATCACCACAAGCGGAAGTTCTCCCAACGTCATGAAAGCAGCAATAGAAGCAAAGTCCATGGGGCTTCACATTATAGGTCTGTCAGGGAACCGTGGAAAACTCAAAGAGATGGCAGACATTGCCTTTTGCGTGAACAGTGAAGTAACCGCAAGGATTCAGGAGTCACACATAACTCTGATACACATTTTGTGTGATTTGACAGAGAGAAGCCTTAATTAAAAACATGTAAGTAAAATTCAGGAAATAAAAATGCCTATATATGAATATAAATGCAATAAATGTGATAATAATTTTGAAACACTGGTGCTTGGCAGTGATGTTCCGGCATGTCCGTCCTGTCAAAGCAATGACCTTACAAAGCTGATGTCTGCATGTGGTTTTGTATCTATCAGGCCATCAGGTGCTGGAGGAGCTGTTCAAACAACAACATCAGCCGGTACATCATGCAGTGGATGTTCAGCAACAGCTTGTGGTACCTGTGGAAGTAAATAAAACAATGACAAAAATAATCAAAATAGGCACAAGAGGCAGCCAGCTTGCCCTGTGGCAGGCAAACTGGGTTAAAAGCGAAATTGAAAAGGCATTACAAAGAATAAGTATTGAACAGTATCCTACTTCTATTCATGAGACAGGCGTTGAACACAATCCTCTTGCCCAAAAATGATTTCCCCAATATCTCTTTTTGATAGCAGGAAATTCTGAAAACAGTTTTGATGCTGTTCTCCCTTTGATTCTTCTCATTATTTCACTTGGAGCCATAGTCGGCGGTG
>JADGBP010000423.1 GCA_015231395.1 Desulfamplus sp.
CGGCAGGTTGTTTCGCCAAAAAGCCTGATGATTTTCTTATGTAACTCACTCATGCCGTGCATACTACTTTTAACTTCGTTATCAACTTTTGTTTTGACAAAATTGATTCCCTCAAATATCTGAAAGATGCTCTGTACGCACATCAACCAGAAACTCACGGGTCTCACGATCAACTTCCCGTCCGAGCCGAATTACTTTACCCGGATAGGATTTGGAAGGTTCTGAACGGAATACGATTCTGGCGGGCTGGTCAGGTGCCAAACCGGACATGGCGGATTCATCCACCCATGCCGATACCCACATTTCATCGGTTGATATCAACTCAAAAACTGATGCACCCGGAACCGCTATATCGCCTGCCTCCATGTTACGGCGGACGACCAGACCGTCAAAGGGGCTGCGTATTTCTGTATTTTCAAGTCCTGACTTATGGTAAAGAAGATTTTTTTCTGCGGTTACAATATGTAGCATAGCCTCGGTTATCGCTGCCGAAGCTTTTGACATATCTGCCTCTGAAAGCGAAAGCTTTTCCCGACTTTTCTCCAAATCGGAGTCTGAAATACTCTTTGATTCCGATAGTTTCGTATATCTCTGATAATCTCTTTTGGATTGCGACATAACAACTTTGGCTCTGACTTCATCTGTTCTGACACGTTCTGCGGTTGCCTTTGCAGCATTGAGCGATGCCTCGGCAATATTCACCTGTCCGATCAACTCTCTGCTATCCAAGATAGCCAGAATCTGTCCTTTTTTTACAGAAGTATTCTGATCCGCAAGAATTTGTGTCAGACGTCCCTGAATTTTTGAACCCACCGTAGCCCGTATACGTGCCTCCAAAGTTCCTGTCCCCATAACTTCCGCAACTACCTGTCCTGTTGAGACCCTGTGAACGGAAACCGGAATCGGCATAAATCCGATCCGATAGATGACAAATCCTATTGCTATCATCAGCAATGCCCATAATATGATTTTGCGAATTATCCTGAATTTCATGGAAATATCCCTTTATAATAATCGAAGCACATTTAGCTCATACTTTCTTGTCTGACATCATTGTTTTTAGAATCTTTGTATTTGGGGGTGTAAGACCTAATCCTCGAAAATTCTGTGGGGGGATTTTGAGGTGATGATTTAGATCAAAATTGATTAAATAGTGCCTGACTGAAACCCCTAACTTATTGTTTTTTAAAGTTGATAATGCTTAAAAGTCAAAACGAAGTTTTTTCAATAAGCAAACACCGTTCCAAGATTTAACCCTTTGAATTTGTTTAGGTGTTAATTATGTGACAACATCAAAGAACAGTAAAACACCAAAATCTTCGTCTCAGCATTTTGCACATATTATATTTCAAATCAAGCGGTTAGATAGTTTCCGTTCAGGCACTAAGGAATGAGTCTTAAATAACTTACCCATTTCGGAATAGTCCACTGTTGATAGGCGTGTATTCCCGCTTTGTAAATGGGAACTTTATTTCGTGCTCATTCCTTAATAAAGTGATAATAAGAGAGCGTAAGCAAGAAAAGTTTTTTTGATCATAAGGAATCGCACATAAATAACTTACCCATATTATTAGGTGGTAACATTATATCATTCCTTTTTTTACCTCTTTGGATTTTATCCCCAAACTTTATATAACCGACATTGAGCAGTTGAATTTTCTGAAAAAAAGAATATGCTGCTCTCAAATTTGAATCATAAAAAAGGAGCTTTCAATGCTTGATATAAAACGTTTGGATCATTTTGGTTTGGTAGCTGGTGCAATAAAAGATTTAAAAATAATTGAGTTAATCGACAGTCATTTTGAAAAAGATGACAAGGAACACATATCCACGGGCGAAGCTATTGCCGGTATGATAATAAATGGATTAGGGTTCACTCAGTTGCCGATGTCGCTGACTCCGAGGTTTTTTGAAAACAAGCCTTTGGATATTCTTTTCAGAGACGGTATAGAGGCTTCCCATTTCAACAGATTCAAACTGGGAAGAGCTCTTGACGACGTGCATGGGTATGGTATTGAGGCTCTGTTTTTAAAAATAGCACTCCATGTGTGTAAACTGGAAGGGATAAACATGGACTACAGTCATATCGACACCTCTTCTTTTTCGGTTACAGGTGAATATATTCCTGACACTGATGAAAATGTAATCCTGATTACTTATGGTCATTCCAAAGACCACCGTCCTGATTTGAAGCAGGCTGTACTTGAACTTGTGGTCACACAGGACGGAGCAATTCCGTTTATTTGTCAATGTCATAATGGCAATGCATCTGACAATATTGTGTTCAAAGAGCGGGTAGCTAATTTTGTTGAGCAAATCAAAAATGGTGGTCAACCGACATGTGTTGTCATGGATTCAAAAGGCTACACTGAAAAAAATGCGGAATACCTGAAGCAGATTTCTTTTATCACCCGTGTTCCAGCCGCATTTAGTCTGGAAGGTGCTGTTATTGACCAGGCACTTTATCTTGGTGATAACTGGCATAAAATCAATGATGACTATAGTTGCCAATCCTTTTCTTTCAACTATTTGGGTTTCGATCAAAGATGGGTT
>JADGBP010000424.1 GCA_015231395.1 Desulfamplus sp.
GTCCACCCCCGACCATAAAAAGCAAATGTGTGTTCACTGTAACTGTTTGTCGTTAAAAATGGCAATTATATCTTCAAGAACCATATATAGAGAAGGTACAAGGGCAAGGGTAATTGCCGTGGCAAAAAGAATTCCAAAACCTAAGGATATTGCCATGGGAATCATGAATCTTGCCTGCCTTGAGGTTTCAAATATCATTGGTGCGAGTCCCCCGAAAGTGGTCAGGGTGGTTAGCATTATGGGTCTGAATCTTTGCATGCCAGCTTGAGTCATGGCATCAAAAGCGGATATTTCTTCGGAATCCCGCCTTTTACGGTTAGCAAAATCGACCATTACCAGAGAATCATTTACCACAACGCCGGAAAGGGCAACAAGTCCAAAAAGACTCATCAGGGAAAGCGGATAACCAAGCATGATATGCCCCAAAATTACTCCCACAATACCAAAGGGAATTGCACTCATGATTATCATTGGCTGAAAATAGCTTTTAAACGGTATTGCCAGAAGGGCATAAATTCCCAAGAGTGCCATAAGAAGTCCAGAAATAAGGCTCTGTGTACTCTCCTGCATATCTGCATGACGCCCCTGAAGCTGACTTGCAAGTCCCGGAAACTGCTGCTTGAGAACAGGCATTATCTCGGCATTGACAACACTGATAATTCGGTCTGTCTCGTCTCTTGGCACCACATTGGCTGATACTGTACCAACCCTTCTTCCTGCTCTGCGTTCAATAGATGTATAAGCCCGCCCACGATTCATTGTAACCACATCTCTGAGCAGAGCTTCTGTGCCACCTCTTACACTTGCATCGCTCGATGCCCCTGAAACTGAAATGCCTGGTGCATGAATTATCAATGTATCAAGAGCACTCTCAGAGACTCTATCCTTTTCAGGAAGACGCACTCTTACTGTCACCTCATTTCTGCCACGCTGAATCTTCAATGCTTCAGCACCATAAAAAGCATGACGCACCTGCAGGGCAACATCTCGTGCCCCAAGCCCCATCGCAAGTCCCTGAGGCAGCATTTTAAAATCAAACTGCTCTTTTCCCTGTGCAGAGCCATCATCAATATCTTTTGTGGCAGGAAAAGAGGCTAATGCCTCGGCTAATTTAGTACTGGCTGCGTTCAGAGAATCAATATCTCTGTGGGTCAGTTCAATGGTGAGACTTGCTCCTGAGCCTGGGCCGCCGCGATCCGATTCAAACAGGATCGACTCCAGGCCAGCAACTTCTCCCACAGCTTTTCGCCATGCCTCAGTAACCTCAGTAGTGGAAACAGGGCGGACACCAGGAGGGGTCAGAATAATACCAGACTGAATATCATTACCATTGACACTTCCATAAAATCCACGAGAAAGTTTTTCTCCCCCGTTTTCAGCAATGACTTTTTTTGCTGCTTCAGATATCAAATCCAGAATCTGCTCCACTTTTTCATCAGCACTCCCGTATGGAAGGGTTGCCGTTACATACGCATAGTCTGATTCTACCCGTGGCATCAGAGTGGTTGTTATTCTCCCACTTTTTACATATCCAACAACAGAAATCAAGATGGCGAGGGCGATTGATATTGTTATATATCTGTTTCGTACAGCAAATATAACAAAAGGGGCATATACTTTTGCCACAAAGTACATCAGTGCCCGACTTGCATACTGCTGTTTTTCATTTACCCACTGCATTATCCGACCGGGCTTACTCATATGGCTCAGGTGAGCTGGAAGAATAAAAAGGCTCTCTATAAGGGAAACTGAAAAAACAGCAATAACAACCACCGGAATAACCCAAAAAATCTTTCCCATCATTCCCGGAACAAACATGATGGGTATAAAAGCCACTATATTGGTTAAAATGCTGAAGACTACCGGAATTCCTACCTCTCGGGTTCCATGAATCGCAGCATCAAGGTTATCTTCCTCTCTTTTGGAATAGACACTCTCTCCAACCACAATTGCATCGTCAACCACAATACCGAGGGTAACTATAAATGCAAACATGGAGATGACATTAATTGAAAAATTAACATTGGAAAGAAATATAAAAGACCCAAGAACCGAGACGGGAATACCCATTGACACCCAGAAGGCAAGACGAATTTCTAAAAAAAGGGCAAGGGATATAAATACAAGTGCGAGACCCATGAAGCCATTTCTAATAAGAAGTTCCGCTCTCTGTGCAAAAACTTCCGAACTGTCCTTTATCAATGAGATGGAAACTCCTTCAGGAAGACTTTGCTGAAATATTTCAACTTTTTCCCTGACAGCGTTTGCGAGTTGAACGGGTTTTTGATCTCCTACCCGATAGACCTCAATCTGAATGGCTGGTTTTCCATTGAATGTGCCATACTGGTTGGAATCGGAAAATCCCTCGGTGATGGTGGCGATATCTTCAAGCAGCACTTTTGACCCATCATTTGGAGTAATCATTGGAATTGATGCATATTCTGGAGCAAGGTCGCGGCGTTCCTTCATACGAACCATGATCTCTCCCCCTCTGGTTTTGATACTTCCACCAGGCAATTCAACCGAAGCTGTGCTGATCCTTGTAGCCA
>JADGBP010000425.1 GCA_015231395.1 Desulfamplus sp.
CTGAGTTGGTATACGGTCAAATGGTAAAAGAGAAAAAAAATGGCAAGCTCGTCAGCATAACTTATCGCATCAGATGCGGAGTTGAACGACTGGCGGAGCTTGGGCTTAAAATAGGTACCAGTTTTCTTGAAAGGTTGAATCTTACCATTCGGCAGAGCCTGGCACCTTTGAAACGAAAAACACTTGGGTATAGCAAAGATAGGGAGAACCTTAAAAAACAAACTATCTTCTTTCAGGCTTTTTATAATTTTGCTCGTCCGCATATGAGTCTCAGGGAAAGAATCTGTGATTCTGATCAACGGTTTCAAAAAAAATGGTACCAAAAAACTCCAGGAATGGCAGCCGGGATAACTGATCATGTTTTCACGTTTAGAGAGCTTTTAACTATTAAATTTGTTACTGATTCATAATCAAAGTAGTAGCGGGAGAGCACCCAAAAATGGCGAAGGTATTGAATGAAAGATTAAAGATTCCTTAATGTGAGACTTATGTTTTTTAACACTTCTGCCGATTGAATTTGAAATGTCAGTTTATGAAATATCGGTTGAATTATCAGTTTAATTATCAACAAAGGCTCTCTAAAGACAATTTACAAGAAAATATGTCTCTGGAAAAAGCATAAAATAGAGCACTGTATAGTGTGCAAAATAACAATGGAGGTGTGTGTTATGAGTGATATATCAAGATTGGGTCCATCAGTCGGAGGGCTTCAGAACAGAGGCGATTTGGGTGAATTCGGAAGTCTCTCTCAAAAAAGAGAGGCATTACAGGCTTCTCAAAGCAAAAATCTTGAACTTTCCCTCACTACAAAAGAAGGGGATGTTGTAACTCTGAGTGCGGGTGCTTTCATGGATTTTGCATCTCTTTCCTATGACAAAAGTGGAAGAATTTCAAATGGTTCAGAGAATGTGTCTGCCCGTTCAAGCTCAAGGGAGATGACGTTGGCTTCAGGTTCCCAGTTCACTTTTTCTGTTAAAGGAAGTTTAAGTGAACAGGAGATGAATGATATCGAAAATATCGTCAAAACTCTGGATGAAGTGATAAACAAGATGTCCACAGGCAACATGGATGACGCTGTTGCAAAAGCTCTTGAGATGCAGGACGGGTATGATAGTGTCTCTGGTTTTGAGGCAAATCTGAGCACTTCAAGCTCTTACAGTTTTGAAAAAGAGATAGCCAAACAGGCATATTACGCAGATTCAGGCGATAAGGGAAATTTCATAAATAGAGGACATGGGCGTATAGGTGAAGGCAATAATAATGGTTCAGGCGTTCAGGGAAGTGGTTTGAATCAGGATGAGCTTATGCCTGAAATCGCCAAAGACTCATCTACGAGATTGATGGACATGATGCTAAAAGAGCTTAAGAAACTTCAGGAAAAGAATCAGGGTATTCCACGAAAAGCAGAGGAACCGGTGGATCAGTTGCTTGCTCATCACATGGATCAGCTTAAGAAGCTCGGAGAAATCAATAAGCAAGATGGCATGAATGGCACGGAGGACTATCTGAATAAACTGCAAGATAATTTAAATAAAAATCAGGATAGTCAAGGCAAAAATATTGATGATATGCTTAGCGAACTTGCAAATGCCAGAAAAGGGATGGCACAGGAGTTTCGCCAGATGATGCCGGAAATCCCAAGTTTCCGCCAAATGGCAGCACCTCTCTTTGATTTGTAAAACAGCTGTTTTATTGGGAGCATTCTTTATGGATTTGTAACAGATTATTATTTGGTCATGCGGGCAATATAAAAAGGAAAGATTATACCGGGAATGGCAATAATTGTGCAAAAAATAAAAAAGCCCGCCCATCCCGCATGATCGGCCAAAAAACCTGTGGGTGCTGCGGCAATAACACGAGGAATACCCATCAGACTTGACAGAAGAGCATATTGAGTAGCGGTGAATCTGCGGTTTGTCATTGAAGCCATAAAAGCAACATAGGCGGCGGTTCCCATACCGCTTGAGATGTTCTCAAAAGCAATTACACCGGAAAGAAGAGGCACACTGTGTCCAACAACGGCAAGCCATGCAAAACAGGCGGTTGAAATAGCTTGAAGTATGCCAAACATCCAGAGGCTTTTGTTGATACCAAGCTTCAGCATCAGAATACCTCCTCCAAAGGTTCCACCCAGAGTTGCCCAAAATCCGAATATCTTCACCACCGCCCCTATCTCTGTCATTGTAAATCCGGTCTCTAAATAAAAAGGGGTGGTCATTGCCGATGCCATGGTATCGCCAATTTTATAAAAGAGAATAAACAGAAGAATCATGATTGCCCCGTCTCTTGAAAAATATTCTTTTAACGGTTCAACTACAGCTTCCGCGATGGTTGTGGGCTGCCCCTTTACTTGTGAAGGTTCAGGTGTAAGAATCACCGCAACCATTCCGGGCATCAGAGAGGCAGCCATTATGAGATAGACCATTGAAAATGGAATATGGTCAGCAAGAATAAGCCCTCCTCCAGAAGCAAGCAGCATTCCGGCACGATATCCATAAATATACATTGATGAGCCAAGCCCAAGCTCTTCATCAC
>JADGBP010000426.1 GCA_015231395.1 Desulfamplus sp.
TGCACCGGTGCAAAACTTACTGCCACATGTCTTGCAAACCTCAAAGAGGTTAAAGGCAAATATGGTGTAGTATCAATGTGCATCGGCGGTGGAATGGGTGCTGCTGCAATTTTTGAGATGGTGTAATCTTTTTGAGATGATAATGATGTAGAATTTTAATATAATATATAAATTAAAAGGGGCGATGCATAAGCTGCCCCTTTTAATTTATTAAAATTTTACAATCACGCCCTATGGGTGTGGATAGTCAATTCAAGCGGTTTTTTTACTGATTTTAATGCTTAGGAATCGATTTTTAATAATTTGCCCATTTCAGAACATACTGCGGTTAAAGGGCAGCCTACTTAGATTTTTAAAATGGAAAAGTTATTTCAGACTCATTCCTCAATGCTTGAAACTTCTCTGTCCTGTATAAACCATGGTTGCCTTGTTTTCGTTACACGCTTCTATAACCTCAAAGTCATTCATGGAGCCGCCTGGTTGTATTACGGACTTTACCCCTTGACGCAACCCCACATCAATGCCGTCCCTGAAGGGGAAAAAAGCGTCGCTCACCATTGTGGAACCTTCAAGTCCTCCTTTTTGCTTCTCCACGTCAGATCTTATCTCCGCTATTTTGTCCTGATCCTTTAGCAGATTGAATGGAGTCTGATATCTTTCAAAAGAGTATCTGTCCATGAGTTTTCTGTAAGCCTTGTCAACCGCGATCTCGGCAACTCCGACTCTGTCCTGCTCACCTGTACCAATCCCCACAGTCACACCATCTTTGACATAAATCACGGAATTTGAGGTGATACCTGATTCCACAAGCCAGCCAAACAGCATATCTTGATACTCTTTTTCCGTAGGTTCCCGATCTACTCTGTAGATTTTACCCTTATATTCAGTCTTTGCTATTTTCATCTCCTCTTTTGAGAGAGTAGCAGGAGAAAATGACCATTGTGCAACAATGCCTCCATCCATAAGACTTTTGAAATCAATAACCCGTTCTCCAATAAAGGTTTCAAGTTTGTGAATACTGTTAATCCTGATAACTCTGAGGTTTTTTCTTTTAGCGAGAATATTAACCACACCCTCTTCAAAATCCGGTGCTACCACAACTTCTGCATATTGGTCTGCAATAGCTTCAGCCGTTGATTTGTCAAGAGATCGATTCAAGGCGATGCATCCTCCAAATGCCGCAACCCTGTCCGCCACATATGCTTTTGCGTACGCACTTTCAAGAGTATCTGAAATCGCGGCTCCGCAGGGGTTGTTGTGTTTTACTATCACAACCGCCGGAGTGGTTGAAAAATATCGCAAGATGTTAAGTGCATTGTCGGCATCTGTAAGGTTTGTCTTTCCCGGGTGTTTGCCTGACTGAAGGAGCTCAATATCAGAGACTATATATCTGCCGGGTTTTATGGTCTGTGTCTTGCCAAGAACAAGATTGCCGTTTACAAGTCGGTAGAGTGCTGCCTCCTGCCCGGGGTTTTCGCCGTATCTTAATCCCTTTTCAATCCCATCAATAGTCCATGCCACCTTTTCGTAGAAAAGTGTCTGACGTTCACCCTTATCCACAAAGGTGATCTCCATCGCGGGGGTAAAGTGGTCATCCATCACGGTTTTATACATCTGTTTTAAATCTTCGGTCATTTGTTAGTTCTCCTTATCAATGATTTGATTCTTAAATTATCTTATGGATTTTTTGCAAAGCACACTTTTATACTGCTGTAGCAGGTTTTAACCTTGCGCACTTTTTATATTTTGTAGCAAATTTTAACCTTGTCAAATGAAATGTTTCCAAGATAGTCTGCAATAGTTCTGTCATATATCGCGGTATGTTCAAAGGCTTTTACAGAAAGGGCAAACCGTTTTTCAAGAGTTAGTGCACCATTTCCAATCTTCATATCCTTTAGTACGTCAGAATAGTCAGATGGATCAACAACTGAAGCCACTCTTATGAAGTTTTTTGCAGATGCACGAATCATGGTTGGTCCACCTATATCTATATTGCCTCTGGCATTTTCGCAGGTCACATCCGGTTTTGATATAGTTTCCTTAAATGGATAGAGGTTTACTACAACCATGTCAATCGCCACAGAAGAGGTTCTTTCAAGATCATTCTGATGGGACTCGTTGTATGTTTCTGTTAAAAGACCAAGATAAATTTTAAAATCAAGGGTTTTGACAAGCCCTCCCTGAGTTTCGGGTTGTCCGGTGTAGTCAGATACCTGCTCAAGGACTCCATTAGCCCGATCCCCAAGAATTTTCTTGATTGCTGAATATGTTCCTCCGGTAGAAAATATTCTGACTTTTGGATTTATATCCAAAATACCGGGAAGAAAGGTGTCAAGACCAGATTTGTCTGATACGCTTAGAAGTATGGTGTTTATCTTTACGTTGTCATCAATTTTACCTACAATGTTTTTTGTCATTATATTTTTCCTTATCATGAAGATGCTTCAGTGTTATTACTCATTAATGTGTGTGGCATAACATAGAACATAAGCAGCTTACCTGCAATTATTGTTGGATTGAAATTCCT
>JADGBP010000427.1 GCA_015231395.1 Desulfamplus sp.
CTATTTTTACTTTTTAGCCATTGCCTGCGTTCCTGCAATAACAACCTGTCCAAGAGCAATTCCGCCATCGCCTGAGGGGACTTGGCTGTGGCTATATACTTTAAATCCTCTTTTTTCAAGTTCATCTGTCATTCCGGTCAGTATAAATGCATTGTTAAAAACTCCGCCGCTTAACACCACACGGTTTATACCTGTATCAAGACTGATCTTTTCCGTAGCACAGACAAACATATCAATGACGGTCTGATGAAATTTTGCACTGATACTCATTTTTGATGCATTGTTATGAATATCTTTAACTATTTCTCTGACAGCGGGAAGCGGATTCATAATAAAGGATTTTTGACCTTGTTCATTCCTGATTTCGTTTACATCAAAATTATATCTTTGGCTATTTTTAGACAACATTTTTTTCCCCTGAAGCTCCATGTTTGTTTGAATTCCCATGGATACCTGAAGTTTAATGTCTACCTGATTTTCCATGTCTACCTGATTTCCCATGGCTGCCTGATTTCCCATGGCTGCCTGAAATTCCATGGCTGCCTGACTTTCAAAGGTAACTTCGTGCCTTATGGAACACAACGATGCAATAGTATCAAAAAGGCGTCCGCAACTTGAAGTCAGTGGAGTATTGAGCTTTTTATTAATCATTTGAACCATAAAAGAGAGTTTGTCATGAGAAATTTGTTTTAGAAACGGAATTTCAAGATGAAAAAGATCATCACCAAAGGCGGCATAAAGATAAGAAAGTGCCATACGCCAAGGCTCTCTTGTCACTGCATCTCCTCCTGGCATGGGCATATACTGAAGGTGGGCTTTTCGTTGAAAATCCGCTTTGCTGCAAACCAGAATCTCGCCACCCCAGATATTGCCGTCAGTTCCAAAACCGGTACCATCTAAGGTGATGGCAATCACCTCTCCTTCAAGTCCGTTTTCAGCCATGCAGGAGATCGCATGGGCATGATGATGCTGAACAGCCACTATCTGAATTATATGGTTATCCATAAATATCTGACTTCTTTGATTGTCCAGCGATTTGAAACTCTTTGCATAAGATGTACTCATGTAACCTGGATGTAGATCATGAGCGATAATTACGGGTTCAAGATCAAGAATTTTTTTTAGATGGCTGATACTGTCCTTGTAAAAGGCGAAAACCTTTTCATTCTCAAGATCTCCGATGTGCTGACTCAGAAACGCTCTGTTGCCGGAAGTTAAACAGATACAGTTTTTCAAACCCGCACCGCAACCAAGTACGGTCTCCGCGGGTGACATGTTTGGGGTCAAGATTATGGGAAGGGGAGCGTATCCTCTGGAGCGTCTGAAAAAACGGGGTTTTCTGTTTTGAACCTGCATGATGGAATCATCAGCCCTAAAATAGATATCTCTGTTATGCAGAAGAAAATAGTCTGCAATGTGGGAAAAAGCATCAAGGGCATCTGCGTTTTCAATGGAAAGAGGCTCACCGCTTCTGTTGCCACTTGTCATCACTAATATGGAAGGACCCTTTTGGAAAAGAAGATAGTGCAGAGGCGTATAAGGGAGCATCACGCCAATATACTGATTAGATGGTGCAATTCCGCCATAGGTAAGAGTTTCGTTGTCCGGTGTACTCCCGTAATAGGGAAGAGTTTTATTGTCCGGCGTAATTCCCCAACTGGCAAGATTTTTCTTGTCCGAAGAGCGTTTCTTAAGCAAGAGGATTGGTCGGGTATGGGATTCCAGAAGGATTTTTTCTTCAGAAGAGATATGAACAAATTTTGAAGCGGCTTCCATAGATTGTGCCATCAGAGCAAATGGTTTGTGGGGTCTTTTTTTACGTCTTCTCAATTCAGCTACAGCAGAAGGATTCATGGCATCAACCGCAAGATGAAAACCTCCCAGCCCTTTGATGGCAAGAATTTTGCCCTGTTTCAGAAGTTCTCCAGCCAATCCCAGAGGGTCTTTCAAGCAGGAGTCTTCAACTTTGTTTCCCACATTATCCATAACGTTTCCAATATTATCTACAAGAAACAGATGTGGCCCACATACAGAGCATGCATTTGGCTGGGCGTGAAAACGCCTGTCAAATGGATCATCATACTCCTTTTGGCACTTGCTGCACATGGGAAAGAGAGCCATTGATGTTTTTGCCCTGTCATAAGGAACATCTTTGATAATAGTATATCTCGGGCCGCAGTTGGTGCAGTTTATAAAAGGATATTCAAACCTTCGGTTATCCGGATCCAGCATCTCATCAATACAGTCTTGACAAACCGAAACATCAGGGGCAATCAAGGTAGATTTTGAAAGGTTTTTCTCTGTGCTCGTGGTAATAGTAAATGATTTATAACCTGAAAATAAAATTAAAGAGAAACTAATTTCAGAGATAATGGCAATGGGCGGTTTTGAAGTTATAATGTCCTGATAAAATTTATCAATATTATCTTCATGCCCTTCAAGAATAAGGGTTACTCCATGGGCGGTATTGAACACCTCTCCTTTCAATTGGTAATTGTGTGCAAGTCTAAAAAGAAAGGGTCTAAA
>JADGBP010000428.1 GCA_015231395.1 Desulfamplus sp.
GTCAAAAGAGGAGTCTAAATCAAAACCAAGCTCTTTGTCTAAATTTAGTTTTTCTTCAGAAATTTATGATTTTAGTGGGTCAAAATTATTGACCGAATGTGGGTCATTATAGATGGCCATTAACACTGTAGTTCACAATCCCAAAGGTTCCATTACAAAAGACTTTAACCGTGTACATGAATACAGTCTTTTTTTAACTAAAGAAGAGGATAAAACTGCTATCGCAAGAACTCTTGAAGAGAATAAAACTCCAAGAAAAATGCGACGATGGGGGGAAAACTCATTACGTAGCGAAAGACGACTTTCCTTTTATCCAATTTACGTTAAAAATGAAAAGATTTCGCGTATAGGGGTAGTTCCACCTGACGATTTTTCTCCTACTGGGAGGAATGTGAATATAGAAACTGGTGAGATTGAAATTTGGCCAATAGATCAGGATGGTATAGAAAGACGCTGGAATTTCGGACTTGATTCTATTCAAGATAATTTACAAAGAATCACTATTCAGAAAATTGATAATACATTGGATTTGTTTTTAACCCACGAACTGACTGTACCTAAGACGGTATGGAGCGGAGGAGATTTCGATGCAGGAAATTATGGTAACACCCTTTTAATCAATATTTTGGGCAGTAAGCTGTTCGATTTCCCTAAATCCATAAACTTAGTTAAGCGTTGTATTTACATTTCAACTATAAATGTTAAAGGAGCAATTGTTGTTGATTATTTTGGAGGTTCAGGAACAACTGCACACGCCACTATAGAATTAAATAAAGAAGACAATTGTAATCGTAAATATATATTAGTTGAGATGGGAAGTCATTTTAACACTGTTCTAAAACCACGTATTTCAAAAGTCGTTTATTCTGAATCATGGAAAGACGGCAAACCCACCAACCGCAATACAGGGATTTCTCATTGTTTTAAATATTTACGTCTTGAATCCTACGAAGACACCCTGAACAATCTGAGATTTGAAGAAAATACCACCCGTGACAAAATTCTTGAGCAAAATGATTCTCTGCGTCAAGACTATATGCTTCATTACATGCTTGATGTGGAAACTCGTGGAAGTAACTCTCTTCTGAATATTGATGCCTTTGCTGACCCCATAAACTACACGCTTAAAATCAAAAAGCCCGCCACTGACCAGCAGGTTACATGCAGGGTTGACCTTGTGGAAACCTTTAATTAGAGCGTGTCGCAGAAATATTTTCCTTTAATATTAAGTATTTAACTCTGGATATTATCCTGTGTTTGGTTGATTCTTCAAAAAAACAGCCTGATAATCGACCAAACCACCTGAAATATATGGTTTGAGTTCTGCGACACGCTCTAATTATCTCATTGGTTTAAGAGTTCAGCATATCGCAGCAACCCAAAATTTTACTGCTGATTTCATTCGCAAACCTGATCCTGAACTTCCAGAAGACCAGCACACAAAACTTTTGGTTGATGGAAAAATAACACAAACTCCAGATGGCAGATGGTGGTTCAAAAAAATAGAAGGCTGGATTCCGTCAGACCCGCTAAACCCCAACAATGGACAGAAAGAGAAAATCCTTATCGTCTGGCGTAATCTCACTGGCGATATAGAGAAAGATAACCTGATGCTTGATGAGTGGTTTCAGAAATACCGCATCTCCACCCGTGATTTTGAGTATGACACCATTTATGTAAACGGCTCAAACAATCTGCCCAATCTCAAAAAAGAAGGGGATAAATGGAAGGTGATGCTTATTGAAGAGATATTTCATAAAAAGATGTGGGAAAATATGGGATAGGGGGAAACAGAATAAACATGCACAAAATACTTAGTGATAATTTAGATAAAATAAAAGAGTTATGCAATGCCCATAATGTCAATTCCCTGTTTGCATTTGGCTCGGTATGCACTGACAGGTTAAATGATAAAAGCGACATTGATTTATTGATCTCTTTCAAACAGATGGAGCATGGAGATTATGCAGATCACTATTTTACAATAGCGGAGAAATTAGAGAAAATCCTGAACAGACCTGTTGATCTGGTTACAGAAGCCTCTCTTGGAAATCCCTATTTTATTGAATCAGTAAACAATATCTGCTTGATATTAAAGAGTCTGTTGAATCTATAAAATGAAATTAGTAACTTATTAAAACAATAGGTTATCTGCTATTGCATAACATCTATTAGTTATATTTTGATTTGATACAGGATGGAGTATGAGTTCACTTGATAAACTGACAATAAAGGGTTTTAAATCAATTCAGGAACTTGTTGATTTTGAGCTGACCAATCTAAATGTTTTTATTGGCGGAAACGGAGCTGGCAAGAGTAATTTTATCGAATTTTTCCGTATGATTTCAGCAATGATGAAACTGGACGGACTCAAGGAGTTTATCGCAGGAAATGCTGACACCTATCTTTTTGGTGGACCCAAACTTACCAAATCTATCAGTATCAAGATGGTTTTTGGTGAAAATGGATATGATTTTGAACTTGCACCAACAGAAGATGGTTTTTTTCTCATAAACAACGA
>JADGBP010000429.1 GCA_015231395.1 Desulfamplus sp.
TTTACATATATGTCAGATATCTGAACACTACCCAGAAGTGGCAGAAACTGCCCGAAAGTACAAACAGATGCCAGATCTCATGAAACCCCATAACTCCAGGCCAGGGATTGGGACGCTTGAGTCCATATATAACAGCACCGCCGCTGTAAAATAGCCCTCCGGCAATAAGCCATAGAAAAGAAGCAGTTTCAAGAGTCTTGAACAAAGGATAGATGGCAATAATACAGAGCCATCCCATGGTGGTATAAATCAAGGTTGATATCCATCTGGGAATATTCATGAAAAATATCTTGAGGACGCTTCCCAAAAGTGCCATACCCCAAACCAGACCAAAAAGAGTCCAACCCCATGCTCCTTTCAACGGCACCAGACAAAATGGGGTGTAACTCCCTGCGATCAGAAGAAAAATCATGATATGATCAATCTGGCGCATGGTTTTAATGCCTTTTTCGGACAAATTAACGGCATGATAAAGGGAGCTTGCCGTGTACATCATAAGCAGTGTGGATCCAAAAATTGAAAATGAGACAATATGCCATGCTCCGGCATTGATCGAAGCAAACACCACAAGCAGAATAAGCCCTGCTAAAGAGGCAACAGCTCCAGCCATGTGAGTTATGGCATTTACAGGCTCTCTTAAAGTTAAAGTTATCATGGTTTATATCATACTCCATACAAATCAAAAAAGCAGACAAATTCCACATTCAAATGGCACTTGTCTGCTTTTTTACTGTTATCTTTTCGTTATCTTCAAGCAACAGAAATTATCAGAATTTATTGAGATTATGAGAATCTATTAATCCTGAGATTTTGATTCAAACGCGTTAAATCTGAAGTTTAATCACGAAATAATTCAATCTTGAAGTTTGCTTGCAAACATATTCAATCCCGAAGTTTGTTTGCAAAAGCATTAACTTTGCCAGCAAACTCCTTGGCCATATTTGAAGCAATTGTGGTAAAAACAAGACAATCCTTTCCAAGCCCGATATGTTCAAGCCTTTTCTGGATCTCATTGACACGCCATTTTGCGTAGATATTACCCCGTTCAGCCTTGCAGTTCCCTTCGTGACAGGCAGCGACCATGACACCATCAGCACCTTCCACAAAGGCTTGCATAATGAACTCAACATCAACTTTGCCAGCACATGGCACTTTTACCATCTTGAATCCAGATGGCATTTCATGACCAAACTGTTTTGCAGCCTCTCCTGCCTCAAGTGCCGAGTTTTTGCAGCAGAAGGCAACAATTGTAGGTGTCTTTTGTGCCTTTGAAGCCTCTTCAGTTGCAGGTGTCTTTTTTGCTTTTGAAGCCGCTTCAACGGCATCCTTTACAGCCTCTTTTATGCTGACTCTTAATGAATCATCAGTGAACTCACCAACAATATAACATATCAATACGTTAACGGTGCAGCCGGGATCCGAATTCAAGAAGGGTATAACATTGTTATTCGAGGCAACATCATTTCAGGATGCGGTAACGGACTTTTCTCCATGTCCCAACCATATAATCGAAACAGCCTTACGGAGAATATTCTAATAGAAAGCAATTATCTCCATGATAACGGGGTTGCCAACAGTGATACACAGCATAACCTTTATATTCAAGCCATTAATGCAACTTATCAGTTTAATTATTTCGGTCGGAATATACCCCTCTCTCTGGGAGGTAATCTCAAAGACAGAAGTGCTGGAACTGTAATCCGTTATAATTGGTTTGAAGGACATATGCGTTTCTTGGATATTGTAGAAGTTCAGGAACATGCAACATGGGTTCTTGAGACAGCGTACCTTGATTCGCTTGACGGAGCAGTTCCTGATTCTGCCCAGCTTGCATTTATAAGAGAAGTTGAGCCGGAATACAGAAAAGCTTATGTATATGGAAATATTATCAAAGTCAAAGGTTCTATGGATGGAAGTCTTCTTGTTCATTGGGGATATGACGTATTTCCGGAAAACACACGTAAAGGAACTCTTTATTTTTTTAATAATACCGTATCAGTGGCAACAGATCGTTCAGATGCCTATCGTACAAGAGTTTTTGATTTATCCACAACAGATGAAACTGTTGAATGCATTAACAATATTATTCATGCCACATCTGAAACGCCCGGTTCTGATGCCTCCTTTCTTAATTTGACAAGGTATTCAGGTGTAGTCAACCTGGGAGTTAACTGGATAAGCAACGGTTGGGTTGAGGGATCTGGAACAGTTTATGGCTCTGATAACCTTCTATCTGTTAAAGATAATGAAACACCTGTTGACTTAACAACACTTAAACCCTTGCCAAACTCCAGTGTTATAGATATGGCTGCTGAGTTGCCAGATGAATTAGCTGACATTCATAATGTATCATTAATGTATGTGGAACAGATATCGATAGGGGGAATTCAGGAAAGCAAAGGTAGTACTTCAACATCAGGACTCATCCTTAAAGAACATGACAAAAGAAAGATGCGAAATATTTCTAATGATATTTCGCATCTGCTCCCCAAAAAAAATTTAAATTTACATTCAAGAT
>JADGBP010000042.1:0-8851 GCA_015231395.1 Desulfamplus sp.
AAACAACTCTTGGTTTTTTAGCTCAAGGTTTTTTGACCTATCCTTCATATTCATGATCAATTTCAAGAGAATCAATATCTGTGGTCCTTTCTCCTCTGGAACTTTTAATGAAATCAAGTCCTCTGCCAACGGCTGCCCTTCTGGATGCATAGGCAATTGCAGTATCTTCAGTAATTAGTCCATGTTTGTAAAGATTAATGATATATTTGTCAAACGTGGTCATCCCAAAAGACTCGCCGTCAGTGATAATTTCATAAAAAGTTTTGCCTTCCGACTCCTCATTCACTATAGAGTCTTTTACCCTGAGGTTTGTTCCCATGATTTCAAATGCAGCAACCCTTCCCCCTCCCACCTTGGGAAGCAGTCTCTGGCAGACAATCCAGCGCACTGTTTCTGCAAGCCGGATACGTACCTGATTTTCCTCCTCTGTTGAGAACATGCCTATGAGACGGTTGATTGTCTGTCCCGCATCCACTGTATGAAGGGTTGTCAGAACAAGATGACCGGTTTCTGCGGCAGAGAGTCCTATTTCAACAGTCTCTCTGTCACGCATCTCTCCTACAAGAATTATTTTGGGTGCCTGACGAAGGGCTGCCCTGAGTCCATTGGCATATGTATCAAAGTCCATACCAAGTTCTCTCTGGTTAAAAGTGGCTTTTTTCTGGGGATGCTGAAATTCTATGGGATCTTCAAGCGTTATTACATGAACTGAATTGTTCTCATTAATATAGTCAAGAAATGCTGCAAGAGATGTTGTTTTTCCACTTCCTGTGGCACCAGTGACAAAGATTATTCCGTTCTTTTCAAGAACCATTCTGTTAAATGCTGGTGGAAGATTCAAGCTTTTGATGGTAGGCATTTTTGTTTCAAGTTTTCTTAAGACAATGGAATATTTTCCTGACCTTGAAAATATATTGACCCTGAATCTCGCGTTGTCTCCAAGGGAATAGGAAAGATCACATGAGCCATGCGTTAAAAGCATGTCTGTCAACCGTCTGTCTTGCTTTATCAGATTCATGGCAAAGAGTTCGGTCTGGAATGGGGTTAATGTTTTAAAATCTGGTTCCATTTTTACAGGAACAAGCACTCCTGAAGTCTCTACCTGAAGAGGTTTGCCCGGTGTAAAATTCAAATCAGATACGTTTTCATTGGATTCAAGCATTCTGGAAAGAATATAGTCAACTTCCTGTTTCTGCATGGCTGTCTCTTCCTTTATTCTATGTAAAACAACTTTATGTTCTGGAAAAATTCTTGCTTCTATGCTTCTGTAAAATCAGCAGGCGGATTTTTAAGGAAATGCCGGAAAAGAGTCTTGTTGTTGGCTTTGGCATAAGACTCTTCCGCACTTATCCACCGTTTGTTGTAAAGTTGCATGATAGCATCGTCCAGTAGCTGCATTCCATACTGTTTCCCTGTCTGAATCATTGAGGGAATTTGGTGGGTTTTGGATTCACGGATCAGGTTGCGTACAGCCGGAGTGGCTACAAGAATTTCAAGAGCCGCACATCGCCCTTTTTTATCAATCCGTTTAAACAATACCTGAGCAACAATTGCCCTGATACCATCGGAAAGTGTGGAGCGTATTTGAGCCTGCTGATTGGCAGGAAAAACCTCTATAACACGATCCACTGTTTTTGCAGCACTGGATGTATGAAGGGTGCCAAATACAAGATGACCGGTTGAAGCTGCTTCAATGGCAAGAGAGATGGTTTCAAGATCTCTCATCTCGCCTACAAGAATAATATCAGGGTCTTCACGGAGTGCCCCTCTTAGAGCAGATGAAAAGGTTTTTGTGTGAAGACCAACCTCTCTGTGGTTGACAATACAGCCCTGACTTTTATGAACAAACTCTATGGGGTCTTCAACAGTGATAATATGGTCTTTTCGGATTTTGTTGGCCTGATCGATTATGGCGGCAAGGGTCGTTGATTTACCGCTTCCGGTCGGACCTGTTACCAGAACAAGTCCTCTTGGAAGGCTTGCAAGTTTGGATATTACCGCTGGCAGTCCCAATTGGTCGGTAGTCATGATTTCAGCCGGAATTTCCCTAAATACTGCTGCGATGCCGTTACGCTGCATGAAAAAATTTGCCCTGTATCTGGCAAGACCCGGGATTTCATAGCCAAAATCCACATCTCCGGTTTCTTCAAAGGTCTTGATCTTATCTTCCGGAGTGATTTCATACAGGATGCTTCTGAGATCATCGTTTGAAAGAACATTGTACTTAATACGCTCTATGTCACCGTGGAGTCTTAATGCCGGAGGCAGTCCTGACACAAGATGAAGGTCAGATGCACCTTGGTCATTCATTAACTTGAAAAAAGCATCAATTTTGGCCATAACTCATCCTCGCCGGAAATGGTTTCTATGTTAAATAAAATAGTTATTGATCAAATCAACAAATAACGTAGTTATTGATCAAATAAAAAGTGGTTATTTATCAAATCAAAGATAGATATGTACTAAATCCTAATCGTTAATCCTGTTTAAAAAAACTTTAAGTCTGCTTCAAAACAACTTTAAGCTTGTTTAAGAAAATGGAGGGTTGAATCACTCTGATCTGCTGATTTGCTCTCTGCTTTACTCATCTCAAGCAATTTGGAGTGTGTTTCAATGACAGATGAAATTTGTACTTCAATCTGCATACGCTGACGTTTTAGCTCACTTACATCGCTGTGAAGTTGAGACAGTCTCTGATGTGCTCTGTTAAGAATCCTTTCTGCTTCAACTTCAGCATCGGCAATAATAGCTTCGGCAGATTTTCGTGCATTTTTTTTCATCTCATCAATCACGGCTTCAGAATGCATCAGCGTTTTTTGCATGGCATCCTCTCTGGCTTTATAACCTTGATTTTCCAGTACAAGCCTGTGATTTTCATGTTTTATTGCATTGAATGCTGTTTGCAGATCGTCAATTTCTCCTGCAACTTCCAGTAGAAAAAGATAAACTTCTTTAATATCAAATCCTCTGAATTTTCGGGTGAATTCTTTTTGCTCAATAACAGTCGGTGTTATACCCATTAATCCTCCTTTGGAACAATTGAATTCTATCGCATATGAATTTTATCGTTGCATTTATTTTTATTTGTATCTTTATAGGTATTTCAATCCAGCAATAATTCCAGCAAAGCTGCTTATATTACATGAATGATAGTGCCATTTTGTGAAGGCTTGCCACAAGAAAGTTCTGAAGAAAAATAATCCCCAGCATGACAATAATAGGAGAGATGTCAATTCCTCCAAAATTCACAGGTATTTTTTTTCTGATCTGGTAGAGAACAGGTTCTGTGGCGTTATTAATGAATCTTACAATATTATTATAAGGATCCGGATTGACCCATGAAAGAACAGCCCGCGCAATAATAATCCACATGAATATACTTAATGTGTAATCTAAAACTACAGCAACTGCCTTAAATAAATTTCCCAGAATATACATGGTTGCTATGATATCTCCCTGAAGTATTGAGTACGGGCATTGAAGTATTAGGGTAGAGGCAGGCATTACGATAAGACTATACCATAATAATCCACATGCCTGTGTTAAAAACCGTAAGCTTGTGTGAAAACCCGTATGTCTGTGTAAAAAACCGATAGCTGTCTAAAAAACTCATCTTTCAGGGATGATAAAACCCATCTCTGTTTGATGGCAAATTTCTTATTTTGTGGACAGGACATTGGATGTTAGGAATGTATTAAGCAATAAGGCATTTTTCATTTGAAAGTCAAGAGTTTTTGCCCGTTTATGTTTTTGTTTAGTTGGAGATCTTTCCTATTAAAGTGGTCCCCCAAGTCAAGACAAAAATCCACTAAGTTTAAGCTGCATATTTGCCTTCTCTAATAATTGATGATGGTCTCGTAAAAAGTCGATTTCTTAAAATGTGTCATAAATAAAATTAGATAGTTATGACTCTAAAAAATGCCGATTTTGGACTTTTTACAAGACCATCAAAGCTTAAACTACTGTCTTAAAAACAGGGCACACTATAATCCATGAAAAAGAGTATTCAGCTCTTTTAGTATCTCGTCTTTACCCTGTTTTGATGTGGCAGAGAATAAAATAATATCCTCTTTTTTGCACATAAGAATTTTTGAAATCTCTGTCACGCGTACAAGTTGTTTTTGACGGGAAAGTTTATCTGCTTTTGTAAGAACTCTGAGACATGGAATACCCCTGCCAGCAAGCCAATCCATAAGTTGAAACTCCTCTTTTTGAGGCTCTCTTCTAATATCAATCAGAAGCACTACTCCCATAAGGTTCTCTCTCTGGTTTAGGTAACGCTCAACCATCCCCCCCCACTGTGAACGGATTTTCTTTGAAACCTTGGCATACCCGTATCCTGGCAAATCAACAAAAAATGTATTTTCGTTAATTTTAAAAAAATTGATCAACTGGGTACATCCTGGTTTGGAACTTGTTTTTACAAGATTTTTCCGGTTGATTATAGTATTGATTAAGGAGGATTTTCCAACATTGGATCTGCCGGCAAATGCAACTTCCGGAAACTCTGGGTCAGGAAAATGGGACGGATCGACAGCACTTTTTATAAATTCAGTCTGTTTAATAATCATTTTTTATCTTTATATAATGAAATTAGATTGCAGTTAAATGCTCATGGCCGGAATCTGTCACCCCTGAGCATCAAAGTCATAATTTGCTTTTTAACGAGTTCAAGTCAAAGTAGCACTTCTCAAATCTAACAATTACCCTGATTTATTGAGAACTTACAGCTTAGTTTAAAAATCAAGGGGTATTTACTATGTTTTACTGGATAAAGTCCATTTTATTCTTTAACAAATTCATTGATTTATGTTATTTTTTGCTAAAGACCGTCAGGAATCAGTATTTAATAATTTGGTTTTAATAATAAAATTAATTTGTTATGCCAAAAAAGGATTGCACTTTTATGAGAATTTATATCTGCGTTGCACTTTTCATAATAATGTGGTTTCTGGGTGGATGCAGTGCTCCGGTGAAAGATGTACACATACCTGATGACACTTATATTATTACCGGCAAAATAAAGCTTACTAATTCTAAATTAGTCAAGAGCGAATTATATGACCAATACAGTGAATGGAAAGGTACAAGGTATCGCATGGGTGGTCTGAATAAAAATGGCGTTGATTGTTCCGGCTTTGTGTATATTACATTTAAATATAAATTTGGCATCACGCTCCCCAGATCTACGGAACATATGGCCAGATTGGGCATAAATGTTACCAAGGGTGAATGGCGTGCAGGAGATTTGGTTTTTTTTAAAACGGGCATAAGTGACAAGCATGTTGGTGTATATATAGATAATGGGCAGTTTTTACATGCATCAAGCAGTCAGGGAATCATAATTTCTAAACTAAATAATCAATATTGGCAAAGCACATACTGGAAGGCAAAAAGAATCTGACACCGCCTTGTCATGGTAAACGCTCATGGTAGAGTTTTTGCCATCCCCGGTCATGAAAACCAAAATGTGTTTTCACGGTAATATATTGTTTGCCTTGACTTTTTATATCTGATAGAAGCACGCTTCAATAATCACCTTAATCTGATTCAATAATCACTTTACCGTGAAAACACATTTGATTGTCATTATCGGGGGCGACCAGAGTCTGATCATGAGCGTTTAACCGGATTGAATAATAACCCTAACCGGAGGATTTAAAATGAGTAATATATATACTGAAGAGGGATTGTCTTTTGATGATGTGCTTCTGATTCCCGAATATTCAGCTATTTTGCCTGATGAGGTTCAAACTCATACAAGACTGACCAAAAATCTGGATATTAATATTCCAATTGTTAGTGCAGCTATGGATACTGTAACCGAGGCACTTACATCTATAAGCATGGCAAGGGCAGGCGGACTTGGCTTTATCCACCGGAATCTTTCAATTAAAGATCAGGCAGTGGAAGTTGACAGAGTAAAGAAGTCAGAAAGTGGGATGATTGTGGATCCTATTACAATATCTCCTGAGGCTTCTATTGCAAGTGTCCTTGAGATCATGTCAAAATATAGAATTTCAGGAATTCCGGTAACTGAAGGGGACAAACTGGTTGGCATTGTAACCAACAGGGATCTCAGATTTGAAACAGAACTTCAGAAACCTGCCCGTGATGTGATGACCAAAGAAAATCTGGTTACAGTTAGGGAAGGGTGTTCTCTTGAAGAGTCCAAGAAAATGCTGCACGAACATAGAATTGAAAAACTCCTTGTGGTTGATAAGGCGGGGAAACTCACTGGGCTGATTACAATAAAGGACATTGAAAAAATAAAGAAATATCCAAATGCCTGCAAGGACTCCATGGGGCGCTTGAGAACAGGTGCGGCAATTGGTGTTGGAGCTGACATGATGACACGGGTGGAAGCTCTTTTAAAGGCAGGAGCGGACGTTCTTGTGATTGATACGTCTCACGGACACTCAATGAATGTCATCAATTCTGTTAAAAAGATAAAACACGCTTTTCCTGATGCTCAGGTCATTGCCGGTAATGTTGCCACCGCAGCCGGTGCAAAGGCACTTATTGACGCGGGTTGCGATGCTGTGAAGATCGGAATTGGTCCGGGTTCTATCTGTACCACCAGAATTGTGGCAGGTGTTGGAATTCCTCAATTTTCCGCAATACGCAATTGCAAGGAGATATCTGATAAAACTGGCGTGCCAATCATTGCGGACGGAGGTATTAAGTTTTCTGGAGATATTGCCAAAGCTCTTGGTGGAGGAGCACACTCTGTTATGCTCGGCGGGCTTCTGGCTGGTACTCAGGAGAGTCCAGGTGAAATAGTCATATTTCAAGGCAGAAAATATAAAGCATATCGGGGTATGGGCTCTGTGGAAGCCATGAAACAGGGAAGCAGTGACCGATATTATCAAAAAGATCATGACGATGATGAGACTCTTGTGCCTGAAGGTATTGTAGGCAGAATTCCTTACAGAGGCACAGTCAGGGAAAATCTTGTGCAGATGCTTGGGGGTCTCAAGGCTGGAATGGGCTATCTTGGAGCATCAACTATTGAAGAATTGAGGCAAAAAGCTCAATTTGTGAAAATTACGGCAGCAGGACTTCGTGAAAGCCATGTTCATGATGTCATTATTACCAAGGAAGCACCTAATTATAGTGTTGAGAGCATGAAGTAAATACCCCCTACCCGAAGGAATTGTCACATTATATGAAAAAAATGAATCTTAAGTTGTCTGCATGCATGATGGTTAAAAATGAAGAAGAGATGCTGTTAAGATGCCTTAACAGTATCAAACATCTTGTAGATGAAATTATAGTTGTTGATACAGGTTCCACAGATAGCACCATTGCAATTGCCGAATCGTTTGGAGCAAAGATATACCATCATCCCTGGGAGCAGGATTTCAGCAAACACCGCAATCAGTCCATAAACTATGCAACAGGAGATTGGTTTATCATTATTGATGCTGATGAAGAGCTGGATGCATATCATTTAAAAAAAGAGGATTTAAAAATCAAACTTCGAAAAGCTCCTCGAGAGTTGCACTGTTTTTTAATCAATCTTTTGGATAAAGACACTAATGGCAATATATCAACTGTTGCAAAAAGTGCCAGAATATTCAGAAACAGAGTCGGGGTTGAGTATAGAGGTCTTGTTCATAACACTGCATACTATTCTGGTAAAGTCATGGAGCTTGACCTGAATTTATTTCATTACGGGTATGCTTTGCCAGCTCCGCAGATGCAGGCAAAGTATAAACGCACATCTTCAATGCTGCTCAAAAGAATTGAAAATGATCCAAATGACTATGCCGCATATTTTTATCTGTGTCAGGTGTATATGCAGATGGAAGAGCCAAGGCAGGCAATTAAATATGCTCAGCAATGTCTTGATATTCTGCCAACAGAGAAGCAGAGTAAAATTGATATCTCTTTTTATTATTCCCTGTATCACAGTATCGCAATATCATACATGACTCTGAATGAATATGATGATGCTGAGAAGACTGCACGTAAAGGGCTTGAACTCCTTCCAGATGAGATTGACCTCTATTATGACCTTGCTTGCATTGGTTATTTTAGTAATAATTTTGGATTGATTATTGAAGGATCGGAAAAATATCTTAGAGTCCTTGATGAATTCAAAAACAAGAGTTTGCGTGCAAGTACAAGATTTGTTTTTTCTATATCAACGGGAATTCAGCTTACTTTGGAATATTGGCTGATGACTGCATATATAGCTAACAAAAGGTTCAAGGATTCGTTTGAAATATGGGATCGGAACAAGGAACTCATGATCAATAAGCCCTTATTTCAAAAAGAGCTACTTTTGAATCTTGAGCGTAATGATGCGTGGGATTTTATCCAAAAAGTTGTTTTATATCTGTTTGATAATCTGGAAAGTCTCAATATAGAAAGCCGTAAAATAATCCTTTCATATCTTGTTTTCTGTTTGAGAAGAGAGGAAAATTACGAGTTTCTTGAAACAGCAATAACAAATTACCTTGGTTTGATTGAAGATTACAAAGAAATTCCAGAGGATACTGCCATAATTTTATCTGAATTTTTGTTGAAAAAAAATTTGGGTAATTTTTTTCTCGACATAACCCTTTCGCTTTTTGA
This sequence comes from Desulfamplus sp., assembly GCA_015231395.1. GTDB lineage: Bacteria > Desulfobacterota > Desulfobacteria > Desulfobacterales > Desulfobacteraceae > Desulfamplus. The sequence continues at coordinate 8,584 of JADGBP010000042.1, forward strand.
AAAACAGCTTACAAACAGAATAAAGATGATTGATAATGCCGAAATAATCGCCAACGGATACAGTCTGATTGCAAAACAGCAGAAAAAAAATATAAAAGGTTTTTTACTTGCTTCGCTGTGTTTCAATATTTCATGGGGTTTAACAGAAGACATTCTCTATATTGAAGAACTTACTGATATTTACAATCAGCAGAAAAGTCTGGGTATGCTCTGAATTTTAATGTTTTTTCAGACAGAAAAGCCTGGGTATGCTCTGAATTTTAATGCT
>JADGBP010000042.1:8948-10867 GCA_015231395.1 Desulfamplus sp.
TTTAACAGAAGACATTCTCTATATTGAAGAACTTACTGATATTTACAATCAGCAGAAAAGTCTGGGTATGCTCTGAATTTTAATGTTTTTTCAGACAGAAAAGCCTGGGTATGCTCTGAATTTTAATTCTTTCAGATAAAATGAGTATTCACATTATGGATCATGAATATTACATGAATTTTGCCATTGAACAGGCCATGGAAGCCGCCCTGCTTGATGAAGTACCGGTCGGTGCTGTCATTACAGATAGTTCAGGCAAGGTCATAGGGCGTGGATATAACCAGCCCATATCCATGTGTGATCCCACAGGACATGCGGAAATTGTGTCAATTAGAATGGCAGCTTTGGCAATTGGAAATTACAGACTTTCCGGCACAACTATGTATGTCACCATTGAACCATGTATAATGTGCATGGGAGCAATTATCCATTCAAGAATTGCACGCCTGGTCTATGGAGCATCTGATCCTAAATGGGGAGGAGCTGGCTCACTATATGACTTTGCTTATGATAAAAGGCTTAATCACACCATTGACGTTGTATCTGGTGTATGCCTTAACCAAACCAGAGAAATTATGAGACGTTTTTTTAGAGACAAAAGGAGTAATAAACAGTGTCAAATATAGTTGTTATCGGAACCCAGTGGGGTGATGAGGGAAAAGGAAAAATAGTTGATATATTAAGTGAATACTCTGATTATGTTGTGCGGTTTCAGGGAGGTAATAATGCTGGACATACAATGGTTGTAAACGGCAAAACCATTATCAGCCACCTTGTGCCATCAGGAATTATTCAGAAAAAAAAATGTTTTATTGGCAATGGAGTTGTGGTTGACCCGTTTGTTCTGCTTGATGAAATAAAATACCTGATGGACAACCAGGTAGATGCGTCTCCTGAAATGTTGAAAATCAGCAACAGAGCACACATAATAATGCCCTATCATAAGCAGATTGACAAGGCACGTGAAATAAAAAAAGGGGATAAAAAAATCGGAACCACCGGCAGAGGTATCGGTCCTTGTTATGAAGACAAAGCAACACGCCGTGGAATCCGTTTTGCAGATTTACTTGAAATAGACCTGTTTGAAGAAAAAGTCCGGATGATTATGGATGAAAAAAACTTCTACCTTAAACATTACTTTAACACAGAAACTCTTGACCCTGAAGAGGTAATAAGCCAGTTTCTTGGCATCAAGGATCGCCTGATTCCTTATATTGAAGATGTCTCAATAATCTTGAATAAAGGCATTGATGATGGCAAAAAGATTCTGTTTGAGGGAGCTCAGGGTACCCACCTTGATATTGAACATGGTACATATCCTTTTGTCACATCATCAAATACAGTTTCCGGTAATGCGGCTTGCGGTTCAGGAGTTGGTCCATGCAGGCTTGATCAGATCATTGGAATTGTGAAGGCATATACGACACGTGTAGGAAGCGGTCCCTTTCCCACAGAACTTTTTGATGAAATTGGAGATGCACTGCAGAAAAAAGGTGCTGAATTTGGTGCAACCACCGGAAGAAAGCGTCGTTGCGGATGGCTTGATATGGTTGTTCTTAAAAATGCTGTAAGACTCAACAGCCTTACAGGTCTTGTAATCACAAAATTAGATGTGCTTGATGAGTTAGACGAAATCAAAATATGCACAGGATATAATTACAACGGAAAAACAATGGAAGCATTTCCACCTTCAATAAGGGAACTTGAAAATTGTGTGCCTGTGTACGAAACTCCTCCAACTCCTAAAATGACTTCTTTAGATAGTGCACTCAGAACGCTTGGTAAAGTGACAGAAATATACGGTAGTGTACCGATTAATTTTCAAAGCAAAGATATTGGAGATGACACAGGCAAGTCAGAAGCTACAAAAGCTGAAATACCTCAGGATATTACCAAAATGATTGAGAGTACTTTAAACT